>PLDP01000080.1 GCA_003136795.1 Actinomycetota bacterium | reverse complement strand
ATCAGCGTCTGGCTGGCCAGCCAGACCAGCAGGACGATCACGATGAGCGGGAAAAACGCGCTGCGGAAGAAGCGATTCACGAAGGGTCTTCGATCAGGGTAGCCAAGTGGATGTTCTCCGGGTCAGCGGCATAACCCTTCCGTAACCGAGCCGTTACGCCCCTTCCGGCAGCAGATCGGCGTGCAGGACGCCCACATAGGGCAGATTGCGGTATCGCTCGGCGAAATCGAGGCCGTAGCCGATCACGAACTTGTTCGGGATCTCGAAGCCCACGTAGCGCACGGGGACGTCGATCTCGCGCCGGTCCGGCTTGGTCAGGAGCGCGCAGATCTCGAGGCTCGCGGGCTCCCGCGATTCCAGGTTGCGAAGCAGATACGAAAGCGTCAGCCCGGAGTCGATGATGTCCTCGACGACGAGCACGTGGCGGTCTTCGATGTTGATGTCGAGGTCCTTCAGGATCCGCACGACGCCGGACGAGTCGGTGGCCGCGCCGTAGCTCGAGATGGCCATGAAGTCGATCTCGCACGGCACGGTCAGCTCGCGCATCAGGTCGGCCATGAAGAAGACCGCGCCCTTCAGCACGCCGACGAGGAGCAGCTCGCGGCCGGCGTAATCGCGCGAGAGCTCCAGGCCGAGCTCGCGAATCCGTTCCTGCAGGCGGTCCTCGTCGATCAGGACCTCGCCCACCCCACGTTCGAGCTCAGTTTGCGACACGAGTCGCCGTCACCCCCTCGGCCTCGACGATCCCCGGGACCGCGACGACCTCGTCGCCGCGCACAACGAGCGGCCAGCCTTCACGATCGGAGCGCGGGATCTTTGCATCGACGAAGACATCCTGCACCTTCTTCGAGCGTCCCACGAGCCGGTCACCGGGTCGCCAGCCCCGTACCTTGAGGCCCGGCACGCGCGACTCGATCCGCCAGTCGCCCCACTCGACGGGGCCGTCGAGGTCGCGAGGGCCTTCCTCGAGCCAGACCCGCTCGTATTCCCGCACCACCTGCAGCCCGTGGCCGAGATCGATTCGCCTCGAGCCCACCGGCGAGCCGAGCAGCTCGGCCAGCTCGGGCGGCATGGTGCGCCGCTCGTCGAGGACGCGCAGCACGTTCTCGCGCGCGGCCGGGTGGATCCGCTCGAGCAGCGGGAGGATCTCGGTGCGAATCAGGCCGCGCAGCGTGTCGGGATTCGACGAGTCGGTGCGCCACTCGAGCCCCCGCTCGCGGCAGAACGCCTCGGTCTCCTCACGCCAGACGCAGAGGAGCGGCCGCACGACGCCGTCGTCGCGCCGCACCTCGATGCCCTTCGTGGTGCCTCGGGCGACCAGGCGGTAGAGGATCGTCTCCACCTGATCCGAGAGCGTGTGCCCGGTCGCGCGCAACGCGCCGGCGCGAAACGAATAACGAACGTCTCGCAGCTCGGCCTCGGCGGTGCAGCGGGCGGCGGCCTGAACGACCTCGGCGCCGAAGCGCTCGGCGCACCAGGCCGCGTCGGCGTCCGACTCGGCGCCGCGCAGGCCGTGGTCGACGTGCAACGCCGAGACGCGATAGCCGAGCTCCTGCAACGCGTGGAAGAGGCACGTGGAATCCGCGCCCCCGGAGACGAGGCACAGCACCTCACCTCCCGGCGCGATCAGATCGTGCCGGCGGACATGGCTCTCGATCCGCGCGAGCAGTTCCAGGCGGTCATTAGAGCATGTCTGAGACGTCGCAGCCTGCGGCCGAGAGGCCCGGCTGCGCATCGCGCAGCACGTCCGCGATGCGCGCGCCGACGCTGTACGCGAGATACATCTGGCGGGCGGCGTTCCCGCCCTGCTCGCGCGAACGGATTGCGTCGGCATAGGCGGAGAACATTCCCGGCGCGAGCTGCCGCACGGTCTGCAGCGAGGGGTCGTACGGATTGGTGTCTCGGATCACGCGCCCGGCCTCCTGCGTCGCGGCGATCACGTCCGATGCCTTCGCCTCCCCGTTCAGGTAGTCGGTGCCGTACATGCCGACCCCTTCGATCTCCACCTCATACTCCTGGATGAACTGGCGATCGGTGAGCCCGCAGGTGTGCTCGATGCTCGCGCTCGCCGACGAATGGCCCTGCGCCGCAACGAACACGGACGCACAGGCAAGCAGGAGCACGAGGACTCCAATCCGCAGCATGAACCCGGCATCGGCGGCGGCTCAGACGGCCTCAATCCCTTATTCGAGGCGGCGGGCAGCTCAGAAGAGAATGCTGCGGTATTCAAGCGTTTTCCGCATGCCGATCGCCTCGTAGAGGGCGATCGCGGGGGCGTTTTCGCTCCGGACGAAGAGGGTGACGTTCGGCGTCCGCTCGAGCAGGCGCCGGCAGAGGTCGCGCAGCCCGCGCGCCCCGTAGCCGCGCCCGCGGGCCTCCGGGTCGACCCACACCTGCTGGACCTGCACGGCCTGGGGCGTCCAGGCGGAGGCCTCGGCCTTGAAGAGCACGACGTCGTCCTCGAGCCAGAGCCAGGAGCGCCCCTCGTCGATCTGCGCGGCCGTCCGCCAGCGGAAGCTGTCGCGGTCGCGCCCGAGCGGGTCGATGCCGAGCTCGAGCTGATGTGCGGCTGCACACGCGGGGATGAGCCGCTCGAGATCGTGCAGCGTCGCCGGGCGCAGCCCGCTGTCACCGGGCGGCGGCGGCTCGTCGATCGTGTAGACGGGCTGGTGCGGGCGATCCTCGCGCGGCTCGGGCAGCGCGCCGCGCGCCGCGTCCCACAGGTCGGTCACCGCGCCGGCCTCGCCGATGATCATGCGCGAGCGAGCGTCGGCGGCCGCGGCTGCGAACGCCGCGCACCCCGCGCCCGACGGCACGAGATTCGCGCCCGCGTAGCAGAGCGCGGTCAGCGCGCCGTCGCGGCCTGCGACGGCGAGAAACCTGCCGAGCCCGCGCCGCGCCACATCCTCGAGGAAGACACGCTCGACGGGGCTCTGGGCGCAGAATGCGAGCACCTGGTCGCGCGTCGGTTCGATCGGCTTCATGCGCACAAGTGTCCTATAGGCTGGCGCGCGTGCCAATTCACGTTCGCGCCCAGCCCGGAGAGTACGCCGACGCAGTCCTGCTCCCGGGCGACCCGCTCCGCGCCAAATACATCGCCGAGACCTACCTCGACGGTGTCGTCGAGCGAAACGCCGAACGCGGCCTCCTGGGCTACACGGGCAGCTACAACGGCAAGCCCGTCTCGGTGCAGGGCACGGGCATGGGCTGCCCGGGCGCGACGATCGTCTTCGAGGAGCTGGTGCAGCTCGGCTGCAAGAAACTGATTCGCGTCGGGACCTGCGGCGGGCTCCAGCCCCACCACAAGCTCGGCGACCTGATCGTTGCGCTCACCGCCGTTCCGGCCGACTCGACCGCGATGCATCTCGTCGCGAACGAGCCTCACTGCCCGACCGCCTCGTGGTCGATCATCCACGGCGCCGTGCACACGGCCAAGAAGCTCGGCCAGGAGCTGCACGTCGGCCCAATCGTATCGAGCGACCTCTTCTACAACCCGGACGAGGGCCAGTACGAGCGCTGGTCGAAGCGCGGCGTGCTCGCCGTCGAGATGGAGGCCTCCGCGCTCTTCACCGTNNTTCACGCGAATCTCGGACGACGACCTGCGTGCCTCGGTCGATCGCATGATGAAGATCGCGCTCGAAGTCGCGATCAGCGATTAGCGCCGAGACGGTCTTCCTGGTCAACCCCGCGTCGTCGAACGGCGCGACCGGCAAGCGCTGGCCGGAGCTCGCCCACCGCGCGGCACGGCTCGGCCTGCAGGGCGAGACGCTGTTCTCGAAGCGGCCGGGCCACCTGATCGAACTGGCGCGCGAGGCCGTCGAAGGCGGGGCGAAGCTCGTCGTCGCCGTCGGCGGCGACGGCACGGTGAACGAGGTCGTGAACGGCATCGCCGGGCGCGACGTCGACCTGGCGACGATCGCGACCGGCACCGGCATGGACTTCGTCCGCACCTTCGGCATCCCGACGAAGTTCGACGACGCGGTGCGCGTTGCCGTGACCGGCGTGCCGCGCACGATCGACGCGGGACGGGTCCGCTACCGCACCTGGGGCGGCGAGGATGCCGAGCGCTGGTTCGCGAACGTCGGCTCGGTTGGGATGAGCGGCGCGGTGGCGCAGCGCGCGAACGGGATGTCGAAGGCGCTCGGCGGCAAGGCGACCTTCTTCTACGTGTTGACCCGCGTATTTCTCGAGTGGGAGAACACCGAGGTGACGGTGCGGCTCGACGACACCGAGCGGCGCGGCCTGATGCACGACGTGATCGTCGCGAACGGCGTCTGGCACGGCGGCGGGATGATGCTCGCCCCCGGCGCGCAGCCCGACGACGGGCTCTTCGAGGTCGTGCTGATCGGCGACATCGGCAAGGTGGACTTCCTGACGACGGCGCCCAAGCTCTACAAGGGCAAGCACGTCAACCACCCGAAGGTCGAGGTGCTGCAAAGCCGGCGCGTCGACGTGGACGCCGCCGAGCACCTGCCGATCGAGGTCGAGGGCGAGCAGGTCGGAACGACCCCCGCGGTGTTCGAGGTCGTGCCCGGCGCCCTGCGGGTGCGCGTCCCTATTTCTTCGTAGCGCTCTTCGGCGTTGTGCCCGACTTCGAGGTCGCGCGCTTCGCGCCCTCGAGCTTCGCGATGCGCTTCTCGAGCTGTGCGATCTTCTTCTCCATCGCCTCGAGCCCGCGCACCCGCTTCGAGAGGTCGTCGACGCGGTCTTTCATCTGGATCGCGCCCTGCAGCATGCGGTGCGCGGTCGGATTCTGCGAAGCCTTGCCGAGCACTTCCTCGCCGAGCGAGGTGAGACGGTCAATCGTGCTTTTCGCCATGACGTTCCTTTCCCCGGTTAGCGCACACGGCTAACCGTGTACGTGAGCTGATAGCACCCGTTCACGTTCGACGGCGGACACGTCGAGCCTGCGGTCGGCGCGTTCGACACGTGCCGGCCGAGCGCCGCGCCGTGGTAGGTGAGGGTGATCGCACCCGGATAGTCGTCGCCGAGCGCGTTCCCCACCTCGTTCGAGACCGGGCACGGCGCGGTGGGGTGGCCGGGCCCGTCCCAGCCCGGCAGCGCGCCGAAGTCGCACTCGCGGGCCAGCGCCACGAAGGTCCAGGGCTTCCCGTGCTGGACGTAGAAGTCAACGCTCTGGCGGCCGGTGAACGTGGAGCCGTCCTTCGCGGCGAGCGTTCCGGGCCAGCGGCCCCAGATCCCGTCGACGCTCCACATGAGCTGCCACTCGCCCGGGCTGGTCGTGATCTGGCCGAGCAGCGTCGACTCGTTCGCGTACGGGCACGCCGGCTTGTCGGGCGGGCAGCTCGGGTCCATCGCGCGGCGGACGAGCAGCTTGTCGAAGTGCAGGCGCAGGTGGTCGATCGTGGGTGCGTTGGCGCACGTCGCGAAGAGCTGCTGCGCGACGAACACGCGGGCGCCCTGCGCGGCCGCGACGGTGAAGGCGACGTGCCAGGCCTTCCCGGTCCACGTCGCGCCGATCTTCGGCGCGTTGACGCTGCCGTGGTCGACCGTGCGGATCGTCGGCTGCGCGCACGTGCTCGTCGGCGCCGGCAGGTCGAACGCATACGCGCCGTTGACCGAGAGCCAGTCGGGATATGCGTGCGCGCACGACTTGAACTGGTCCGAGCCCTTCGTCTCGTGCGCGCACTCCGCTTCCTGCCCGGCCGGCGTCGCGTCGGTGGAGACGAAGAGGTCGCCTTCGGACGACAGCCGCGCGGCCCGCGGCGAAGCGGAGCGCACGACCCACGCCGCGCGGAACGGGTGAAACTCCGTCTTCTCCCCGGCGCCCTGGTAGTGGTCGCAGTCCCACACCCAGGAGCCGAGCGCCTGCACGTGATCGCCGGGCTGCGGCCACGCAAACTCGGGGAACGACGTCGTCTCGCGCTCCATGTGGATCGTCCCCTGCTCCGGCGTGCCGTCGCGCGAGACGCCGGTGAGGAAGTCGTCGGCAGGATCGACGGTGAGGTCGATGTTCACGTCGTACGAGAGGTGCGTGATCGGATCGTCCGAGCTCGCCACGCGCGAGGCGAGCAGGCCGGTGGCCCCCTTGACGGTGCCGCTCACCCACTGGGTCGCGGGCGGCGCCCCGGCGGAGGGAAAGTCACGGTCGTTGACGTACGCCCAGTTCGGTGCGAAGCCGGTGTAGATCTTCGTCGTGTCGCGCTGGCAGCCGTCCGCGATCGCCTGCACGTTCGGGTCGGGCTTGACGCCGGCGAGCCGCCAGGCCGCGGCGCCCGCGGCGAATGCGATCAGGAGGACGACCGTCACGGCGCGTGTCACACCTGGATTATCACCCTCGCCGGTTCGGACCGTACCCTTGTTCGCATGATCGTCGCGCACCTCGACCTCGACGCGTTCTTCGCCGCCGTCGAGGAGCTGGAGCAGCCGGAGCTGCGGCGGGTGCCGCTGATCGTCGGGGGCGACCCGCACGGGCGCGGGGTCGTCGCGACCTGCAACTACGTCGCACGGGGCTTCGGGATCCACTCGGCGATGTCGGCGGCCGAGGCGCTGCGCCGCTGCCCGCAGGCCGTCTTCGTCCGGCCGCGCCATTCGCTCTACCGCGACTACTCACGCGAGGTCTGGTCGCGGGTCCGCGAGATCGTGCCGACCGTCGAGCAGGCGGGGATCGACGAGGGCTACCTCGACCTGGGCGAGGTGGCGCCGGTGTTCGACGACGCGCGCGCGCTCGCGGAAGCGGTGCGGGCGGTGGTGCGGGCGCGCACCCGGCTCTCGTGCTCGCTCGGCGTCGCCACGTCGAAGGTGGTCGCGAAGGTCGCCTCCGACCGGCGCAAGCCCGGCGGGCTGACCGTCGTCCGCCCCGGCCGCGAGGCCGCATTCCTCGCGCCGTTCCCGATCCGGATTCTCCCGGGCGTCGGCCCGCGAGCGGAGGAGCGGCTCGTCCGGCTCGGGATCGAGACGATCGGCGCCATCGCGGCGATCACCGACGACGAGCTGCAGCACGTCATGCAGGGCAAGGTCGGCCGCGAGCTGCGCGACCGCGCGCGCGGGATCGACCCCCGGCCGCTCGAGCTGTCGACCGAACGCATCTCGATCTCACAGGAGGAGACGTTCGAGCGTGACATCGCCGACCCGGAGCGCCTCCACGACGAGCTGCGGCGCATGTCGGAGAAGCTCGCGGAGCATCTGCTCGGCCGGGGCCAGGTCGCCCGCACGGTCACGACAAAGGTGCGCTATCCGGACTTCGCCATCCGGACCCGCTCTACGTCGCTCGCGGTGGGCACCGACGACGCCGTGCGGATCGGCGAGCTCGCGTGCTCGCTCCTCGATCGCGCGCTCCGGGACCGCCCCGGCCCGCTGCGGCTCGTCGGGGTGGGCGTGTCCGGACTGGAGGAGCACGTGCAACTTTCTCTGTCCGCCCTCGTCTGAACTGTTACCGGCGGTTAGCAGGATTTTCACCGTTTCGGTCTATTCAATTGTTCCGGTGCCGACTACTGTGAGACCACGATGACCATGCGGCATCCCACGAACATCCACGAGCACGTCGCCAAGCGCGTTCACGTGCTCATGCAGCGGGCGGGCGTCCCGTACGAGATCGAGCAGCAGGTGTGCACGTCCTGCGCTCGGGTCCTCGACGAGAAGCCCGTCAAGCGCGCCGCCGCTTAGGCGCGCAACGCTGCGGACGCCTGGGCCGGTACCGCCGGCCTGGACGGCGTCACCGCCGACAGCGGCTCGTAGGGGGAGCCGAGCGCCGGCCGCGGGTCGTCGTCGCCCTTGTTCGGCCAGAACGAGCACGCCCGTTCTGCCTGGGCTGTGATCGTCAGCGACGGGTTGACGCCGAGATTCGCGTTCACCGCGGCACCGTCGACCACGTGCAGGCCGGGCGCGCCGAGCACGCGGTGATAGAGGTCGACGACAGAGCCGACGCAGGCGCCGCCGAGGATGTGCGCCGTCGTCGGCGTGCCGAGCACGACCTCGTTGATCGAGCTGCCGGCGTCGCCGCCGACGAGTTCCGCGGCGATCCTCGCCGCCTCGTTCGCGACCGGGATCTGCCCCGGTGCGTCGGAGTCGAGCGTCGTCAGGCGGCCGCGCTTCGTCATCCGCACGCGCAGGGCGTTCTCGCGCGTCTGCATCACGAGCAGGATCACCGTGCGCTCCGACCAGCGCCGCAGCCACAGGCTGCGCGCGAACGCCGCGGGCCGGCGGAGCGCGGCGCCGAGCCAGCGGGCCGGGCCGACCTCGTCGACGAGGATCGTGCCCAGGAGCCCCATCAGGTTCGAGCCCCTGCCGTAGCGCACCGGCTGGATCTGCGTGTGCTCGTCGGCGCGGATCATCGACGTGATCGCGACGCCGCGCGAGTAATCCACGCGGGCGTGGCGCGCGGACGCGCCGACGATCACCTCGGAGTTCGTGCGCACGTCGTCGCCGAGGCGAGGCCCACCGAGCCCGGACCGGAACAGGATGCCGAGGGTGCCGAGCACGCCGGCCGCGAGCACGACGTCGCGGGCCTGGTATCGGCCGCGGCTCGTCTCGACCGTCCAGCCCGAGCCGCGCTCGATCCGCTCCACCTTCGTGTCCGCGTGGATCACGGCGCCGCTGCGCTCGGCGAGCCACAGGTAGTTGCGGTCGAGCGAGTTCTTCGCGCCGTGCGGGCAGCCGGTCATGCACGCGCCGCGCAGGTCGCAACCGTTGCGCAGCGGGCCGGCTCCGCCGAAGTACGGATCGACTCCGTCCTCGCCGAACCACACGCCGACCGGCGTGTGCTCGAACGTGTCGCCGACCCCGAGCCGGTCGGCGATGCCTCGCATCACCTCGTCGGCCGGCGTGTCGCCGGGAAAGCGCGTCACGCCGAGCATCCGGCGCGCCTGGTCGTACCAGGGCGCGAGCTCCTCGCCCCAGCGCTCGTCCGCCCAGACGGACGCGGGCGGCTCGTAGAGCGTGTTCGCATAGACGAGCGAGCCGCCGCCGACCCCGGCGCCCGAGAGGACGAGCACGTCGCGCAGCAGGGTGAGGCGCTGGATGCCACGGCAACCGAGCCTCGGCGCCCAGAGGTAGTCGCGAACGTGCCAGCTCGTCTTCGGCAAGTCCTCTGGCTCGAACCGGCGGCCCTCCTCGAGCACGGCCACGCGGTAGCCCTTCTCGGCCAGCCGCAGCGCGGCGACGGCGCCGCCGAAGCCGCTGCCTACGACGACGACATCGAACTGATGCATGCCCCGAGTATCTCTCCCGCGATCGGTTCTGCGAGCATTGCGTCGTCGTGCACGGGTTCAGCTTCGCAACCGAAGTCCGCGTCCGCTTCGCAGAGACGGACGCGCAGGGCATCGCCCACAACTCGAACTACTTCGTGTGGTTCGAGGTCGCGCGCGTCGACTACCTCGCGCGGCATGCGGGCGGCTACCAGAAGCTGCGCGACCTGGGCATCGAGGCGGTCGTGCTCGAGACGCACATCCGCTACCTGGAGCCCGCCAGGTTCGACGACCGGCTGCTCGTGCACGCGCGCTGCCTCGACGTGAGGGGCGCGCGCTTCCGCTACGAGTACGCGATCGAGCGAGCGGGCACGCTGATCGCCGACGGCTGGACGGCGCACGCGACGGTCGACGCCGGCACGTTCCGGCCGACGCGCGTCCCCACCTGGCTGCAAGAGGCGATCGCTAGTGCGGAGTCGCCGCGGTCGTCGTAGTCGTAGTCGTAGTCGTAGTCGTCGTCGTCTTCGGCGTGCTCTTCTTCTTTTCCTTCGGGCCGACGCGCACGATCTTCGGCATCGAGCGGTAGCTCGAGTACCACGTCTCGTCCGAGAGCAGCTTCCCGTTCGGCGCATACACCTTCCGCTCCACCGACGTGGACTGCGCCGGCATGCCGGGATCGTCGACGACGACCTGGCCGGGCTTCAGCGTCGCATCCACGGTCTTCTGCACCGGCGGCGGGGAATCGACGGTGAGCGGCGCCGTCGTCGACTCGATCCGGCGATGCTGCGGCGTGCCGTAGAGGGCGACGGTGAGCGAGGACGGGCCGACCCAGGTGCGCAGCAGCAGCCAGTGCCCGGTGTCGTTCACGAACTTCAGGTCGACGTCGGGGTAGTTGACCGTCGCGTCGCGGCCCAGCGGATAGTGCGAGATGTACAGCGAGTGGTTCGTTCGCGCGGTGATCCGCAGGCCCGCCTCGTAGGCGGCGTTGAAGACGGTCGTCGACACCTGGCAGACGCCGCCTCCGAGGCCGGTCTGGAGCTCGCCGTTCACGATCACCGGCGCCTCGAGGAAGCCCTTCTCCGCCGAGCGCTCACCGGTCGTGCCGTTGAACGAGAACGTCGCGCCCGGCGCGATCAGCTTGTTGTCGACGAGATGCGAGACGAGCTCGACGTTGTGGATGCGGTTCGGCTCGCCGCCGTAGAAGGTCTCGTAGCTGCTCACCGTCCCGGTGATCCCCATCGCGCGCGCGTCGGCGGTCGTGCGCGCCGGCTGCTGGTCGGCCAAGACGAGCGTCGCGACCCGGTTGACAGGACGCTCGGCCGCGGCAAGCACGGCGCCCACGGAACGCGGGACGTCGAGCGTGACGCCGGGCTTCGACGGGACGACGCTGATCGCGCCGTTCGAGACGGCGAACGTCGCATCCTTCGCCGGGCGGTCGACCGTGCGCTCGAGACGCGCGAAGAACGCATCCGCAGCCGGCCCGACGATCCGCATCGTGCTGAGATCGAGCAGCTTCGCGAGCTCCCAGCGGGGCAAGGGCAGACGCGACTGGCCGGCGACGAGCGTCACCGGGCCGGAGATGATCCGCGAGGCGCGACGCTGAGTCGCGGTCAGCGAGGCGACGGTCACCTGCGGCGCGTCCACGCGAACGGGCAGCGCGACGGGCGCGCGCGAGAACGACGCGAGC
Organism: Actinomycetota bacterium; assembly: GCA_003136795.1. Taxonomy (GTDB): domain Bacteria; phylum Actinomycetota; class Thermoleophilia; order Gaiellales; family Gaiellaceae; genus PALSA-600. The sequence goes on along the minus strand of PLDP01000080.1, from coordinate 2,986 downwards.
GACTGAACGAGCAGGTTGCGTGCGGCGGCACGGTCGAGGACGCGGCCGGTCTTCTCCGGCGCGATCGTGATGTGCAGCCCGCGCCGGACGAGCGCCGCCTCGCGATGCGGCGTGTCGACGGCGTTGCTGAGCAGCCCGAGCTCGTAGTCGAGCGCCGCGCCGTAGGAATGAATCGGCGGAGCGAGATCCTGCGGGAAGAACTGGAGCTCGAGCCGGCGGTAGCCGCGCACCACGCCGAAGCCGCCACCCTGCCGTGCGGCGGTCGAGACCGCGGAGCGCCAGTCGACTTCGACCCCCATCGCGCGTGGCGTGATCGGGAATGTCCGGCCTCCGGCGACGAAGCTCACGGGCACGTCGGCCAGCCGCTCCGAGCGTTGCTCGAGCAGCCTGCGGGCGCCGGTCTGGGTCAATCCTCCGACGTCGATGCCGGCGATCTTCGTGCCGTCGGCAAGCCGGCCGGCTGAGCCGGCGAAGAAGAGCGGGACACCGACCGCGAGCACTCCCGCAGCGAGCGCCAGGATCGCGATCCTGTTCCAGAAGCGGGAGCGGGCAACCGAACGCCCGCGGGCGGCCGAAGACGACGCAGCCACGGCCCGCGCCATGGTAGCGGCGGGGGTGGCCTGGGCAACGACCTCGCTAGAAGACGAACAGCTCGACGCCGCCCGAGACGTTGAGCTCGATTCCCGTCACGTACGAGGCGAGGTCGGAGCAGAGGAACGCGATCGCGTTCGCGATGTCCTGGGGCTCGCCCGGCCGCTTGAAGACCGTCCGGCTGGCGATCCGCTCGTTCATCGAGGAGCTCGCCATGTGGAAGGCCTCGGTGCCGATGATCCCCGGCACGATCGCGTTCGCCGTGATCCCGTGGCGGCCGCCCTCCAGCGCAAGCGTCTTCGTCAGGCCGAGGATCCCGGCCTTGGTGGTCGAGTAGGACGCCTGGCCGAATCCGCCGAGCGTGCCGGCGACGGACGCCATGTTGACGATGCGGCCCCACTGCCGCTCCTTCATGTGCGGCCACACGGCCTGGGCGCAGTTGAACGCCCCCGTGAGGTTGACCCGCAGGTCGCGCTCCCAGAGCGCAAGCTGTTGGTCCGGGAACTGCCCGACGTGGTCGAGAGTGCCCGCGTTGTTGATCAGGATGTCGACGGAGCCGAGCTCGTCGACGGCGCGCCCGACGGCGGCGGCCACCTGGTCGCGGTCGGTCACGTCGCAACGGACGGCGAAGGCACGACGGCCCATCGCTTGGATCTCCTCGGCCGCCGACTCGGTGCCGACGAGGCCCTGGGTGCGCGCGACCGTCGCGAGCGGCCCGTAGGCGTCGGTCTCCTCGCTCAGCTCCGATTCAACGAGCAAGTCGGCGATGACGACGTCCGCGCCCGCACGTGCGAGCGTCAGCGCGTCGGCGCGGCCGAGGCCGCGCGACCCGCCTGTGACGAACGCCACGCGCCCTTCGAGATCGATGTCGATTGACATTTTTTATCCTTGATCCTCCGTCAAGCCTACGGATCTAGCCGCGCGGCAGGAAGATCTCTTTGGCGATCACGAGCCGCTGGATCTGCGAGGTGCCCTCGTAAATCTGGAACAGCTTCGCGTCGCGCATCAGCTTCTCGACCGGATACTCCTTCATGTAGCCGTAGCCGCCGAAGACCTGCACCGCGTCGGTGGTCACCTTCATCGCGGTGTCGGCGGCGAACCGCTTCGCAAACGACGAGTACAGGGTCGCGCGCTCGCCCTGGTCGAGCATCCAGGCGGCCTGCCACGTGAGCAGGCGCGCGGCCTCGATCTCGGTCGCCATGTCGGCGATCATGAAGTTGACGCCCTGGTGCATCGCGATCGGCACGTCGAACGTCACGCGCTGTTTCGCATAATCGACCGCGAGCTCGTAGGCGGCCTGCGCGACGCCGACGGCGCCGATCGCCGTGCCGGGCCGCGTGAAGTCGAGCGTCTGCATCGCCAGCTTGAACCCCTGGCCCTCCTCGCCGAGCCGGTTGGCGGCGGGAACGACAACGTCCTGCAGCGCGAATGCCGACGTGTCCGTCGCGCGCTGCCCCATCTTGTCGAGGTGCCCCTCGATCGTGACGCCGGGCGTGTCCATCGGGACGATGAACGCGGACATGCCGCGATGCCCCTTCGACACGTCGGTCTTCGCGAAGACGATCGTCCAGTCGGCGTAGCCGGCGTTGGTGATGAACGTCTTCGAGCCGTTGAGGACGTACTCGTCTCCGCGTCGCTCCGCCGTCGTCTTCAGGCGCGCGACGTCCGAGCCTGCGTCGGGCTCTGAGAGCCCGAACGAGCAGAGAATCGGCGACTCGACGAGCGGCGGCAGCCAGGTCGCCTTCTGCTCGTCGGTGCCGGCGATGATCACCGGGCCTGCGCCGAGGCCGTTCGCGCTGATCGACGTTCCGATCCCCGTGCAGCCCCAGTTGATCTCTTCGGCGACGAGCATGCCGTCGAAGGCGTTCAGGCCGACGCCGCCGTACTCCGTCGACACGTTCAGGTTCATCAGGCCGACCTCGTGCGCCTTTGCGATCACCTCGATCGGGTGGCGCATGTGCACGTCGTGCTCGGCTGCGACGGGCCGGATCTCCTTGGCGGCGAACTCGCGCGCGAGGGCGCGCAGTTCCTTCTGCTCATCCGTCAGGGCGAACGAGACACCGCCCGCGACGGCCTGCTCTGTGGCGGCCATGTCAGCGCTCCTGGGGTATTGATTGACGAGTCAGTCAACCAGCGTAGCGGGTGCCTCGGCGTCTCGCAACCGGGCGGGCACCGCCCGTGGCAGGCGCGCAGTGAACACCGTTCCGCGCCCGACGCCGCTCTCGACTTGCACCGTGCCCCCGCTCTGGCCGACGATGCCGTGCACGGTCGAGAGGCCGAGCCCCGACGCCTCGGCAAGCGGCTTGGTCGTGAAGAACGGCTCGAAGATCCTCGCCTGCGTCGCGGCGTCCATGCCCAGGCCGTCGTCCGCGACCGTGAGCACCGCGTCGTCGCC
>PLDP01000083.1 GCA_003136795.1 Actinomycetota bacterium | reverse complement strand
AGTACGACGACGACTCCTGCGCCGGCGCGTTCGCCGCGGCCGGCGTCGCCGCGACGAGGCTCGACGACGACGAGCTGTTCCCGTTCGTCGCGCGGAAGATCGCCGACGGCGAGGTGATCGGCTGGTTTCAGGGCCGGATGGAGTTCGGCCCGCGCGCGCTCGGTCAGCGCTCGATCGTCGCCGACCCGCGCCGCGACGACATGAAGGACATCCTCAACGCGCGGATCAAACACCGCGAGCCGTTCCGGCCGTTCGCACCGTCCGTGCTCGCGGACCAGGTCGGCGAGTGGTTCGAGCAGGACTACCCGTCACCGTTCATGGTGCTCGTCTACAAGACGCGCGCGGAGAAGCGCGAGCTGATCCCCGCTGTCAATCACGTCGACGACACGGGACGAGTGCAGGCCGTCGAACCGGACGTGCTGCCCCGTTACTGGCGGCTGATCTCGGAGTTCGACAAGCTGACGGGCGTGCCGATCCTGCTCAACACCTCGTTCAACGAGAACGAGCCGATCGTGATGACGCCCGCCCAGGCAATCGAGACGTTCCAGAAGACGCGCATGGACATGCTCGTCCTCGGGAACTACGTCGCGCGCAGAGACGCCTCGTAGGCGTCGACGAGCGCTCGCGCCGCGGCGTCGCTCGAGAACCGCGCCTCGGCGAGCTTGCGCGCTGTCGCGCCGAGCTGCGCCCGGGCGCCTGCGTCCTCGAGCAGCGCGACGATCGCAGCGCGTAGGTCGGCGCTCGCCACGAGCCGCACCCCCTCGCCGAGATCGACAAGTCCGCCGACGCGAGTCGCCACCACCGGCCGCCCGTAGGCCATCGCCTCGCGGGCCGAGAAGCCGTAGCCCTCCCGCCGCGACGGCACGCACACGACGGCGGCGCGCTCGTAGTACGCGCCCATCTCGGCGGGCGGCACGAACCCGACCGCCTCGGGGACGCGGGAGCGGAGCGGCCCGTCGCCCACGATCACGCGCGGCAGCCCCTCCGTCGCCTCGACGAACTCCAGGATCCCCTTCTCCTCGCTCAGGCGGCCGGCATACAACACATGCGGCGGCTCGTCGGGCGGCCCGACCGTCTCCGGGATGTCGACTCCGAAGGGCACGACGCGAACCTCGCGCGCCCCGAGCGCGCGCGCCTCCTCGGCAAGAAAGCTCGACGCCGCGATCACGAGCCGCGCGCCTCGCAGCAGCGGCTTGACGAGCGCGGGCGCGCGGCGGGCGAGCGCGACGTCCGTCCCCCACACCTGCAGCACATACGGTTTGCCCGTGGCGCGCGCGGCGATCGCCGACGGGATCCAGTGCGCGTGCACGAGATCGGCGTCTCGTGCTGCACGGCGCGCTGCCCGCGCGTACACCGCCATGAACGCCGGCACGAACGCGAGCTTCCACGGCGCCGCGCGCAGGTTCTGCGCGATCCCGCCGCCGTAGGCGATCCCGAAGTCCGCAAACGACGCAGGCGAGACGACGTCGACCTCGACACCCTGCGCGCGCACGCCTTCGACGGCATTGGCGACAAAGATCCCCGCGACATCGCCTGCGTCGCGCGGGTACGACGTCGTGAGGACGACGACCTTCATTCGCGGCGCGCGAAGACGACGGGGATCGCGAGCGCGAGCGCGAGGAAGGCGTAGAAGTAATAGAACTGCATCGTCAGATAGAAGGCGTTCGACGCGAGCGTGCCGGCGAGCGCAGCCGTGCAGCCCCACGCGAGCGGGCGCACGCGGGCGGCCAGTGGATCGCGCGCTGCGGCGAGCGCGCGGCCGAGCACGCGCGCGGCGTGCAGCCGGCGGAAGACCCACCAGAGGAACGCCGCGAAGAGAGCCGTACCGACGATGCCGGTCTCGACGATCAGCGCGACGTAGTACGAGTGCGGGCCCCAGTTCGATTTGCCGGTGACGAACTGGTAGTAGACGGAGAAGGTGTTCAGCCCCAAACCGAACACCGGGTCGATGTGCAGCACCTGCGGGATGAAGCTGTACACCGAAAGGTGGGCGCTCTCCGACGAGCCGCCGGTCTGCACGCGCGATGCAAGGACGACGCTGAAGAAATGCCGCCGCGTCAGAACAATGGCGAGCAGGATCGCGCACACGGCGCCGAACGGCACGAGCAGCGCCCGGGATCGGAGATAGCTCCGATACGGCACCGCGAGGACGAGAGCGCCGACACTGAGGCCGAGCAAGCCGCTGCGCGACAGCGTTGTCGCTTCGACGAAAAGCAGGAAGCCGATCGTCAACATCATCCACTTGCGCAGCCGATGCCCTTTCTCCAGGCGAAGGTAGAGCGGGGTCAAGATCAGCAGCGGCACGATCAGCATGATCCCGAGGTGGTTCGGGTCACCGGTCAGTGCGTTCGGCCGAAAGACGCTGGCACCGTTGACGATCCCGTAGACGTTGATCTGGCTCGCACCGCCGGTGATCGGCGAAAGGACCGTCGCATCGAGGTTGCCGCCGCGCCGCGCATCGAGCAGCTGCAAGATCCCATAGACGCCGTTGGCGACGATCCCGGCGCTGAACCAGCCGAGCGCGCGCCAGTAGTACCCGCGGCCGCGCCGCGACAGCCACATCACCGCAACGGCGAGGAAGATGAAATGGATCACCCACTTCGTCAGGCCCTTCGCCCACTGCGCGAGCGCGTCCGAGTTCGCGAGATCGAAGTAGCCGATCAGGTAGACCAAGAGGAACACCGCGAAGAATCCGAGCAGCACCGCGGTTGTCCTCGGCACGCGCGCGCGCTTGGTCATGACGAAGAACGAGATGAGAAACAGGATCGCGAGGATGTCCGAGATGCCGACGTTGCCGGCGAAGGTCCAGTGCACCTTCTCGAACGTCGCGACGAAGAGCGTCGCGAGAAAGAAGAAGCTCGTCAGCTTGCTCATGTGAGGCGCTCCAGGAGGTGCGCGAGCTCCTCGACCCGCGTGCGCCGCGACACGCGGCGGCGCCACTCCTCCGAGAGCGGCGGCGCGTCGAGCGAGCCGTCCTGCCAGCGCGCGTGCAGGTCGCGCAGGGCCGACTTGATCCCCTCGACGTCCTCGGGCGCGACGACGACGCCCGCCCCCGTCTCACGGATCAGGGCCGCGGCCGCGCCGTCGGGCGGCACGAGCGCGAGGATCGGCCGCTCGGCGGCGAGGTACTCGAAGACCTTGCCGCTGAGCACGCCCTTTCCGCGACCGCCGGCCTCGGGGATGAGCAACAGGAGCGCCTCCGAGTCGCGCTGCAGCTCGAGCGAGCGGCGCCGGGGTGCGTAGGAGATCAGCTCGAGCCGGTCGCCGAGGTCGAGCTGCTCCGCCCACTCGCGGTCGGTGGAGCGAAAGTCGCCGAGAAAGCGTGCGTGGATGTCAAGCCCGCTGTCAGCGAGCGCGGTCAGGAACGGGCGTGGATCGCGCTTGCCGAAGAACGATCCGGCATGCGTGATGCGGAAGCGGTCGGAGGCCGTGTGCTCGAGCCCGGCGAAATCGTCGAAGTCGGACCCGTTCGCGATCGTGACGACCTCGCCCTTCGGGTTGCGCTCGCGCATCTCGTCCGCGATCGCGTCGGAGACGCAGACGATCGCGTTCGCCGAGCGCGAGATGAGCTTCGCGACCGCGTGCTCTCCCTGCTCCTTGACGCGCACGAGCAGCCGCTCGGCGTGACGGTGCGGGTGCGCGACAACCGAGTCGCGCAGGTCGGCCACCCACGGGATGCCGGTGGTGCGCTTCACCGCCGCTCCGACGAGATGCACCGACGACGGCGGCGACGTGGTGACGACGACGTCGATCCCTTCTCGCTTCACGATCCGGATCGCAGCCGGGATCGCGGTCAGGTTCCAGCTGACGTTCTCGTCGGGCACGAGCAGCCGGCGGCCGGCGAGCTGTAACTGCTTCGACGCGCGCTCGAGGCCGGTCTTCCCGTGCAACTCCTCGGCCGGCTTGCGGCCCTTCGGCCCGAGGTAGCGCGCACGGTGCACCCACGCGAGCGTTGGCGCGAGCAGCTCCTCGTCGCGATGAATCCACTTCGGATCGTCGGGCGCCAGCACGTGCGTCTCGATCCCGAGCTCCGGCAGGTGAGTCGCGAACTTCAGCGGGCGCTGCACCCCGCCGCCCCCGGCGGGCGGGAAGTACATCGTGACCAAGAGAACCTTCACGGAGGAGACGATAGACCGCGACAATGGCCGGATGGCTCAGCCTTATGACGCAGTGATCGTGGGAGCCGGCATTCTCGGCCTCTCCACGGCGCGCCAGATCCTCCTTGAGCGTCCGCGTTCACGCGTGCTCGTGCTCGAAAAGGAGCTACATGTCGCCAGACATCAAACAGGTCACAACTCAGGTGTCATCCATTCGGGGATCTATTACGCCCCTGGATCGCTAAAGGCACGCCTCTGCGTCGAAGGGAAGCGCCTGCTCGAACGTTACGCAGACGAGCGCGGCATCAGGCGGCTCGAGCGAGGCAAGCTGATTGTCGCCTTAGACGAGTCAGAGCTCGCGCGCCTCTCCGAGCTCGATCGACGCGGTCGCGCCAACGGAGTCGTGGGACTTCGCGTCGTTGACGAAGATGCGCTGCGCGAGATCGAGCCGAACATCAGAGGAATCCGTGGACTGCATGCCCCGCACACCGGCGTCATCGATTACACGCAGGTCGCTGGCGAATTCGCGGCGGACATCGAACGAGCGGGAGGTGAAATCGCGCTGAACACCGAGGCGGGAAGCGTGGCCGAGACGGCCCGTGGTGTCGAGGTGGCGACCTCAACCGAAGCGGTTCGGAGCCGCGTCGTGGTGGCCTGTGCCGGGTTGCAGGCCGACAGGTTCGCCGGATCGACAACTGGTGACGAGCGAATCGTCCCGTTTCGGGGCAACTACTACACGCTCTCTCCCCAAGCAGCTGGCCTCGTGAACGGGTTGGTGTACCCGGTCCCGAACCCGGCGTTCCCGTTCCTCGGTGTCCACTTCACCAAGCAGGTCGACGGGACCGTAGTAGCTGGGCCGAACGCCGTATTGGCCCTTGCGCGTGAACGGTACGGCCGCGTCGGATTCTCCGCCCGCGATGTAGCGGCGACGTTTACGTATCCGGGCTTCTGGCGCTTTGCGACGAGCCACCTCGGCGCAGGGGCCGCCGAGGTCTGGCGTGACATCTCGAAGCGAGCTTTCGTTCGTGACGTGCAGCGATATCTGCCGGCCATCTCGGACACAGATGTCGTTGGAGGGCCGAGCGGCATCAGAGCGCAGGCACTGACCCGCGATGGGAGGCTCTCAGACGATTTCATCCTGCGAGGAAGCGGCCGAGTGATCCACGTCCTTAACGCACCGTCACCGGCGGCCACATCCTCACTCGCGATCGGTGCGCACATCGCTGGTCTGGCACTCAGAGCGTTGAGCTAGCCGATGCGATAGAGACGCCCGTTGCGGATCGCCCAGGTGGCTCCGTAACGCCTGGCAACACGGGGATCGTCGGTGAGGACCCAGTGGTGGACGGCCCGGGCACGCCCGTAGGGGTCGTTCGCCTTCGTGTTCGCCACGTGCACCACAGGCGCGGCGACGATGTAGACCGGCGCGCTCGCCGCGACGCGGTAGCTGACCTTGAGCGGGGCGAGGACGATCGCGCCCTTCGGCACCTTCGTGCGCAGGTTGTGGACGAGCCGTGGCGAGAGGGCCAGCGGATCGGACTTCGGGTCGGGGCTCCAGTGCCAGAGGCCGTGCACGAAGACCGGGAGCACGAAGGCGCAGACCGCGGCAAAGCCGAGCGCGTGGTGTTCGCGCAGCGCCGGGCGGCGGAGCGCGAGGCCGGCGGCGAGCGCGATCGTCCCGCCGACGACGGCGATCCACGTCGCGAGCGCAGGCCCGCCGTGGTGCAGGCCGTAGTCGAAGTCGCCGGGCCACAGCCGCTGCAGCACGATCCCCGCTACGAGCGCGACCGGGAGCGCGAGGGCCCGCCGGGCGAGCAGCGCCGCGGCCCCGGCGAGGACGAACGCAAA
>PLDP01000129.1 GCA_003136795.1 Actinomycetota bacterium | reverse complement strand
ACGGGAAGAAGGGGGCCACCGGGGGAAACATGGTTTCCCCCGGTTCGAAGTGAGCGAAGCCCCGTTTCCCGTCGAGCCGGCCCGTCGCCGCCGGCCTCGTCTCGGCTATCTGATGGCGTCGGTCGCGGCCGTGCTCTGGGGGATCAACGGCGGCGTCTCGAAGACGATCCTCGCAACCGGGCTCTCCTCGGAGCGGCTCGCTCAGGTTCGTTCGCTCGGCGCCGCGCTCGGGCTGGTGGCGATCCTCGCGCTGACCGCTCCGGGCCGGTTGCGACTGACGCGGCGAGAGCTGCCGTACGTCGCGACATTCGGGATCGGCGGTCTCGCATTCGTGCAGTGGTTCTACTTCCTCGCCATCCACCGCCTGGCGATCGGCGTGGCGCTGCTGATCGAGTACCTGGCGCCGCTGCTCGTTGCCCTCTGGGCGCGCTTCGCCTACCACGAGCACGTGCGGCGGCGCATCTGGGTCGCGCTCGCTCTGGCGCTGATGGGCCTCGGCCTGATCGTGAACGTGTTCGGCGGCGGCACGTCGCTTTCGACGGCCGGCGTGATGTTCGCGCTCGGCGGCGCGTTCGCGTACGCGCTGTACGTGCTGCTCGCCGAGCATGTGGTGGGCGGTCGCGATCCCGTGTCGCTCCTTGCCTGGGGCTTCCTGTTCGCGTCGGCGTTCTGGGCGGTGCTCGTGCCGTGGTGGTCGTTCCCGGCGCACACGCTGGCCGAGAGCACATCGCTCGGCGGGAACCTGCACGCGCACCACCTGCCGGTGTGGCTGCTCGCGGCCTGGATGATCGCGCTCGGGACGATCGCCCCGTTCTTTCTGCTCGTGAGCGCACTGCGGCACCTGAGCGCGACGAGGGTCGGGATCGTCGCCATGCTCGAGCCCGTCGTCGGCGCGCTCGTCGGCTGGGCCTGGCTCGCCGAGGGACTCGGCGGCGTCCAGCTCGCCGGCGCCGCGGTCGTCCTGGCCGCGATCGGTCTCGCCCAGACCGCGCGCTGAAGCGGGCCTACTCGCGCTCGAGCCGCAAGCGCAACTCCGACAGCTTCTCCCGGCGCAGCTCGTCACGCTCTCCGCGCTCGACACGCGCGATCAGGTCGCGGACGAGCGGCGCGAGCCCGACCGGGTTGAACGGCTTCGTCACGTAGTCGACGCCGCCGAGATCGATGCCGCGCGCGCGGTCACGCAACTCTGCGCGTGCCGTGAGGAAGATGATCGGGATCGACTCGGTCCTGTTGTCGTCGAGCAGCGCTTCGGCGACGCGCCACCCGTCGAGCCCGGGCATCATCACGTCGAGGAGGATCACGTCGGGAATCTCCGCGCGCGCCGTCTCCAGCCCGCTCGAACCATCGGCGGCTTCGAGCACTTCCATCCCCTCCGCCTCGAGGTTGACCCGGCAGAGCAGCCGGATCGGCGATTCGTCGTCGATCACNNCGTCATCCTGCGCGACCGGGAGCTCGAACGCGAACCGTGACCCGCGTCCTTCCTCCGAGTCGACCCAGATCTTGCCACCCATCTCACGCACGAGGCCCTGGGCGATGAAGAGTCCCAGACCGGTGCCCTGCCCGCCACCCGCCTTGTAGAACTTCGCGAAGATCCGCTCGCGCTCCGCCGCCGGGATGCCGACGCCCTCGTCGGTCACCGCGACCTCCACTACGTCCCGCCGCCGCTGCGCAGACACGCTGACGGTGCCGCCGCCCGGCGAGTACTTGACCGCGTTCGAGACGAGCTGGTCGAGCACCTGCCGCAGCTTCTCGGGATCCGCCTGCGCCGCGAGCGGCTCGGGCCCGACGTCGGCGACGAGGCGGTGGCCGTTGGCCGAGGCGCCGGCCGCCGATACGACATCCGCGACCACCGACGCGATGTCCGTCGGGACGAGCGAGACGCTCAGGTCGCCGGTGTCGAGCCGCGCGACGTTGAGCAGCGCATCGACGATCGACGTCAGCCGCTCCGACTCACGGGAGATGAACTCCATGAAGGTGCGGCGCTCCGAGTCGCCGAACGTGACGTCCTCGCGCAGCAGCGTCTGGGCGAAGCCGTAGATCGTGGTGAGCGGTGCGCGCAGCTCAACGGAGACCGTCGAGACGAAGTCGGACTTCATCTGTTCGACGACATGCTCCGAGGAGATGTCGCGGAACGCAAAGATGCGGCCGGCGACGGTGCCTGTCGGGTCGCGCATCACGGTCTCCGACAGCGACAGCCAGATCTCGCGGTCGCCGTTCGTGATTGCGATCTGGCGGTTCGTGCCACCGCTTTCGGACTCGAGGTCGCGCTGCAGCACCTGTAGCGGCGTGCGTCCGATTGCCTCGGCGGCCGGCACGCCGGTGATCTCCTCGGCCGCGCGGTTCCAGAGGACGACGTGGCCCTCGCGATCGACGGCGACGATGCCGTCGGCGATGTTCGCGAGGATGGCGACGCTCTGCTCGCGCTCCACGGCGACGTGCTGGTAGAGCTCGGCGTTCGAGAGCGCGACGGACGCGTTCGCCGCGAGCGACACGAGCGCCTGCGTCTCTTCCTCTCGCCACGCGCGCGGCTCGCGCGCGTAAACCGACAGCACGCCGTGCAGCGCACCTTCACGCCCGGCGAGCGGCACCCCGAGGTACGCCCGATGGCCGAGCGCAACCAGGGCGTCCGACTCGGAGAGGTTCTCGTTCACGTCCGTGTCCTCGTAGGCAACCGGCGCGCGCGATTGCACCACGTCGCCGGCGGCCCACCCGGTCGCAGCCGACCGCGCGCCGAGCGCCTGCTCCGCGCCGTCACCGACGGCGACGGTAACGACGAGCTCCTCGTCTTCAAGCGTCGCGAGCGCCGCGGCGTCGACGCCGAGCAGCGTCACCGCCTCCGTGACGACGGCCTCGAGCACCGCAACCGGATCGAGCTCGGTCGCAAGCAGGCTTCCCGTCCGCGCGAGCTGTTGCGACAGCGAGCGCGCGGTGCGCTCGGCTTCGAAGAGACGGCTGCGGTCGAGCGCGCCGCGCGCCGCCGCCGCGATCTGGTGAGCGAGCTCGAGGTCGTCGCCGGCGAAGTCGCGCTCGTCCTCGAAGAAGACAAGGACGAGGCCTGCGGTCTCGCCTGCGACGGGGATCGCGAGCAGCGCTGCAAACGGCGCGTCGCGCCACTGCCCGTCAAAGCGCTCGTCGCCGGAGATCTGGCTCGCGGCGAGCATGTGACCCTCGAGCGCCGCGGCATCGAGCGCGCGGGGCAGCTCGAGCGCGCGCACTTCGTCCGGCAGCGCATGGCCGCCCACGAGCTCGAGCCCGGCCGGACTTCGCACGAGCACTGCCGCAAAGTCCCCACCGAGCGCTTCGGCAGCGGCCAGCGCAGCTGCGTCGTAGGTCTCGGCGAGCGACACGGGCTCGCCGAGCAGCGTGGCGATGCGGTAGAAGCCGCGCTGTACACGTGCTTGCCGCGTTCGCTCGGCGAAGCTCTCGGCGTTGCGCAGCGCAAGCGAGGCAAGCGATGCAAACGCTTCAAGCAGCTCGATGTCGGCGTCCGAGAACGACCGTGTGGCATCGCGAATCCCGACGCCCAGCACACCTCGCGTCTCGCCGGCCCACACCATCGGCGCGACGAGCGCGCGCGCGAAGCCTTCGTACGCGGGGTTCGGGACCGGCGCGTCGATGAGGCTGTAGTCCCCCGCTGCAACCGGCCCGGCCCGAGCGAGCGCGGCGCCCGACAACCCATGCGCCGGCGAGAACTCGAAGCCGACGAGCGCCTCGTCGAACCCGTGCACCGCCGCGCAGCGAAGCACCCCCCGTTCGGTGTCGACGAGATAGCAGTCGGCCGCATCCGCGTCGAGCAGCTTGGTCACCTCCTGCACGAGGCGTTCGAGCACAGCCTCGATCTCGAGCTCGCTCGTCACGACCTGGGCCGCGTGCAGCAGCGCGGCCTGCTGGTCGAGCCGGCGCCGGTTCTCGACGAGCAGGCCGGCGGTGTGCAGTGCGGCTTCGACCTCGCCCTGAACAGTGTCGACGAGGAACTGCTCGCCGGGCAGCAGCTCGCGCCCGGTGATCACCTGCGCGCCGTCGCCGACCGAGATCGACACCGTGTCCAGATGCAAGGCGCCACGCAACTCGTCCTGCGCGACGCTCAGCACTGCGTCGGGATCGAGTTGGGCGCGGATCCGGCGCACGATCTCGCCCACGAGCTGCTCCCGTGCGAGCGCGTCGGAGAGCGCTGCCGCCGAGCGGAGCCGCTCGAGCGCGAGCGCCGCTTCCGAGGCGATCGCCTGCAACAGCGCAAGCTCGTCGGCGGGAAAGGTGCGCTTCGCGCGGGTGGACGCGAAGACGAGCACGCCGATGACTCGTTCCTCGGCGATCATCGGGATCCAGGCGCCGCTTTGCGCGCTGGCCAGCGCGGTAAGCCGCGGGCTGATCCGCGGCGAGCTGGCGATGTCGTAGACGGTCACCGGCGCCGCGTCGAAGACGGCACTCGCGATGCCGGACGGCTCGTTGCGAAGGTCGATGCGCGCCTCCTCCCACCACGCTGCGGGCTCGCCGTTCAGCTCCGCGTAGACACCGGTTGCCTCGTCGCCTCCATCCGCGACGACGACCACGCCCGCGAAGCCGACGCCGAGCAGGCCGGTGACCTGGCGCACGAGCGGGCGGGCCGCCTCCGCCGGGGTGCGCGCCCGGGCAAGCGCGTTCGTGATCTCGGCCACGGCCTCGATCTCACGGTCGCGCACGGAGACACGCGCCTCGGCCTCGCGCGTGCGGCCGATGCCGCCGACGACGAGCGCGCGATCCCGCCACCGCGCGAGCAGCAGCGCTGCGGGCGCGAGCGCTACGAGTGACGCGGCAAACGAGAACCAGGTGTGACCGCCGAACGGCCGGCGCTCGTGCACCACGAGCACGCCGAAGATCCCGGCCGCAACGGCGATCCCCGGGAACACGAACACGACCGCCCAGTCGAGCGGATGCGCACGGTTGCGCTCGCGCCAGAGGACCGGCAGGATCGCGCCGGTCACCGCGGCGTACGCGGCGGCCAGCAGCAGCAACGGCACGCCGTTGAAGAGGACTGCTTCGGTTGCCTGGCTCACGGGGCGCTCACCATCCTGGGCCGCCAAATGGTACGCCGCGGGATCGGTGCGCGCCTGCCTTGTAAAGATGGGCCTTCCGGCCTATTTCATCCGCCGCGCGACCCAGTTAGCGTCCTCGCTACTGGGCGATGCGAACCGCGGCGCGCGTTCCTGGCTACCTGCCGTGGTGAGCAGTCACGAAGGGCCCGCTGCGACGACCCCCCGAGCAGCGGGCCTTTTCGTTTCTGGCCAGCCAGACGGCCGGTACCCTGGTCCCGTGGTCAAGAAGGTCCTCCTCGCCTCGCCCCGCGGCTACTGCGCCGGCGTCGAGCGCGCCGTCGAGACCGTCGAGAAGGCGCTCGAGCTGTACGGCCCGCCCGTTTACGTGCGCAAGCAGATCGTGCACAACCTGCACGTCGTACGCGATCTCGAGGCGCGCGGCGCGGTCTTCGTGGACGAGGAGACCGAGGTTCCCGAGGGTGAGACCGTCATTTTCTCGGCGCACGGGGTCGCTCCGTCCGTGCACGCGAATGCGCAGGCGCGCCGGCTCAGGACGATCGACGCCACCTGCCCGCTCGTCACGAAGGTGCACGTGCAGGCGAGGCGCTACGCCGCCGACGGCTACACCGTCGTCCTGATCGGCCACGAGGGCCACGAGGAAGTCGTCGGGACGATGGGCGAGGCGCCCGATGCGATCGTGCTCGTCGAGTCGGTCGAGGACGTGGCGCGGCTCACGTTCTCACCCGACACGCGGCTCGCCTACGTCACGCAGACGACCCTCTCGGTCGACGAGACCGGCGAGATCATCGCTGCGCTGCGCGCGCGGTTCCCACAGATCTACGCGCCGAAGAAGGAAGACATCTGTTACGCGACCTCCAACCGGCAGTGGGCGGTGAAGGAGATGCTGAACGAGATCGGGCTGCTGCTCGTGATCGGCTCGCGCAACTCCTCGAACTCGAACAGGCTCGTCGAGACCGCCCGGGCCGCCGGTGTCGCCGGCCATCTGATCGACGACGAGACCGAGATCGACGAGCTCTGGCTCGAAGGCGTCGAGGTTGTCGGCGTCACGTCGGGAGCGTCGGCGCCGGAGAAGCTCGTCGAGCGCGTCTGCGACTGGTTCCGGCTGCGCGGCGTCACGGAGATCGAGCCGTACCGTCTGGTCGACGAGGACGTCGAGTTCCGGCTGCCCACCGAGCTTCGCCGCGAGCTCGCGCTCGCCGAGACCCAGGAGTGAACCTGGTTGCCGGCGCAGCCGGAACCAGGTTCAGGTCGTAAACCGAGGCGCTTCAGACACGAACCTGGTTTCGCCTGCGGCGAGAACCAGGTTCAGCTAGGTCGTCGACGGCGGCGGGCTCGAGTCCGCGTCGACCGGGCACTTGTGCGCCTTGTAGTCGCGGAACCACGCCGGCGGCAGGACCCACTTCCACTTCCCGTGCTCGGCAACGAGGTGACGGTCTGCACAACGTGGAAGCCGCCGACGAAGCCGAGCTGCACATGCACCGCCTTGCTCTCCACGAACGAGCCGTCGCCGATCACGACCGACTCGGCGCCGACGCTCAGCACCTGCACCGTCCGGGGTGCGGCGATCACCGGCGAGCGGGCCTCGCACTGCACGTATTCCGCGTAGGGCGCCACCTTCTGGTCCAACGGATGGAGAGGGCGTTCGAGCTTCCGCAGCCGGCGAACGCGACGACGGCAAGGAGCAGAACGAGGCGGCTCATGCCTTCTCGATCCGCAACTCACCGAGCTCGACCGAGACGGCAAGCGTCTCCGCGGCGAGCCGGTCGGCATAGCGCTCGAGCAGGTCGGCGTCGGGAACCCAGAGCTTGATGCGGTCGACAATCTCGAGGCCGGAGCCCTTCCGGAGCACGTTCACCTCGTGCACGCGGTCAAGCAGCTTCGCCTCCAGGAGCAGCTCGTCGTCGAGCGCTGTGTCGAGGGCGACGGTGATGCCGTCTTCGCTCGCGACCGTCCAGCCTTCGAGGCCGACGCGCTCGACGAGCACCTCATCCGGCTCGAGGACGTGGCCGTCGACCCGGAAGCGACCGTCGGCGAGCTCCTCGAACTCGCCGCGCTGCAGGCTCTCGCCCACCTCGCGCAACTGCGCGCCGAGCTTCGGCCCGAGCACCGGCAGGTTCGGCTTCACGCGCAGCTCCGAGGCCTGCACCTCGCCGAACTCGACGTCCTTCACGCGCAGCTCCTCGGCGATCTCGTCGGCGTGGCCCGCAGCGTGCGTGGTGCCCGCGACGACGAGCCGCCGCAACGGCTGGCGCAGCTTCAGCTGCGACGCCGAACGTGCCTGGCGGCCGAGCTCGACGACGCGCCGCACCTCGGCGATCTCGGCGAGCAACGAGCGGTCGGGCTCGACGGGGTCCGGCCAGGGCGCGAGATGCACCGACGCCGGGCCGTCCTGCACGAGGTTGCGCCACAGGTGGTCGGCGAGGAACGGCATCACCGGAGCGATCACCCGCAGCGACTGCACGAGCGCGAACCAGAGCGTGCGGAACGCGGCTTCGTCGAAGGAGTAGAAGCGGCGACGCGAGCGGCGGATGTACCAGTTCGAGACGTCGTCGACGAACGAGTCGAACGCGCGCGTCACGTCGATCGTCAGCGTTGCCTCGTACCCCTCGGTCGCCTCGGCGACGAGCTGCTTCGTCCGCTCGACGAGCCACTGGTCGAGCGGACGAAGCTCACCGTCGGGCTCGAGCGTCTCCCACGACGGCGCGAAGCGCTCGATGTTCCCGTAGTCGACGAGGAACTTGACCGAGTTCCAGAACGTCAGCAGCTTGCGCTTGATCTCGTGCGCAGGGCCAAAGCCGAAGAGGAGGTTGCGGTCCGGCGGCTGTGCGGAGAACTGCCAGCGCATCACGTCGGCGCCCATCTGCTCGAACGCGTCCTCGGCCAGGATCATGTTGCCCCACGAGCCGTGCATCTCACGGCCTTTCTCGTCGAGCATCTTCTCGTAGCCGAGCACGCGGTTGTACGGCGAGCGGCCGACGAGCACGACCGACATGAAGAACTGCGAGTAGAACCAGAGACGGATCTGCTCGCGCATCTCGGTGACCCAGTCGGCGGGGAACCACTGCTCCCAATACGCGTGATCGGGCAGATCGGCTTTCGTCAGCCCCTTCGCGGCGCCGGTCGCGTAGCCCTCCTCGATCCACTCCGGGCTCTCCCAGCCGAGCGTCGAGAACGGGACGATGCCCGCGTCGAGCCACACGTCGCCGACCTCGAGGACGCGGGTGACCGTCTCGCCGCACGCCGCGCACCGAATCGG
This sequence comes from Actinomycetota bacterium, assembly GCA_003136795.1. Lineage (GTDB taxonomy): Bacteria > Actinomycetota > Thermoleophilia > Gaiellales > Gaiellaceae > PALSA-600. The sequence continues at coordinate 20,563 of PLDP01000129.1, read as the reverse complement.
GACGCGGTCGACCCAGGGCCGGCGCAGCTCCTCGAGCTGCTCGAACCCCTCGGTCGCGAGCTCGCGCAGCTCCGTCTTCGACCCGACGACGTTCAGATGGCCGCACGAGCACGGATAGAAGGGCAGCGGCAGGCCGTAGTAGCGGCGCCGCGAGATGTTCCAGTCGCCCATGTTGCGCAGCCAGTCGTCCATGCGCTTGCCCATGTACTCGGGCACCCACTGCACCTTGGCGTTCTCCTCGAGCAGCTTGGGCCGGATCTCCTCGACGGAGATGAACCAGTCGTCCGAGAGCCGGAAGATCAGCGGCGTGTCGCAGCGCCAGCAGTGCGGATAGGCGTGCGTGTAGAGCCCCGCCTCGACGAGGAAGCCGGTCTCGCCGAGCCNNAGCTCGAAGTCCTCACCACCGCAGCCCGGCGCGATGTGGACGATGCCGGTTCCCTGGTCCATCGTCACGTCCTCCCAGGGGATGACGCGATGCTCGACTTCCGAGCCGGGCGGCAAGTCGTCGAACGGGCCGCGGTAGCGCCACGCGATCATCTGATCACCCTTCAGGGTTTCCACAAAGGTGTCGTCGGGGAACAACTTCACCGCGACCCACTCGCCGTTCTCGCGCCGGCCGTACTCCTCGTCGGGGTGCACCGCCGCAGCCACGTTCGCCGGCAGCGTCCACGGAGTGGTCGTCCAGACGACGACGTACTCGCCGTCTCGATCGATGAGCGGGAAGCGAACGAAGAGCGACGGGTCGGCGCGATCCTGGTAGACGCCCGACTGCGTCAGCTCGTGCTGGGAGAGCGACGTGCCGCACCGGGGGCACCACTCGGTCGAGCGATGGCCCATGTACAGCCAGCCGCGCTCGTTGACGATCTTCAGGAACTTCCAGATGTACTCGATGTTCGTGTCGCTGAACGTGAAGTAGTCGTTGCCCCAGTCCATCCACTGNNCCGACCTCGATCCAGAGCCCCTGGCAGTCGAACCCGTTCTGGTAGCGCTGGTCGAACCCGCGCAGGCCCTTGTAGCGCTGGAAGACGTCCTTCAGCGTCCGGCCCCAGGCCGTGTGGACGCCCATCGCCTTGTTCGCCGTCACCGGCCCGTCGACGAACGACCAGCGCGGGTTGCCGCGGTTCCGATCACGGAGCTGCTCAAATGTCTGCTCCCGCTCCCAGAGCTCCAGGATCTCCAGCTCGAGCGTGGGATGATCGGGTTTGTCCGGAAGCGGCGTGAACATGTTTCGATCGTAGCTTCCGGGAACAATCGTTTTCGGCCCGGCGTTGACCCTCACGTACGGCAACCAGGAAAGGAATCAATGGCGACCAACGCAACCACCGAGACGTTCGAGAGCGAAGTCCTGAAGTCCGACGGCAAGGTGATCGTGGACTTCTGGGCGGAGTGGTGTGGCCCGTGCCACGCCGTGTCACCCGTGCTCGACCGGATCGCAGACGAGCATCAGGTGAAGCTCGTGAAGGTGAACATCGACGAGCAGCAGGATCTCGCGCAGCGCTACGGCGTCGCGTCGATCCCGTTCATGCTGCTCTTCGAGAACGGCGAGCCGCAGGCTTCCGCCATCGGCGCGATGCCGAAGGGCTCGCTCGAGAAGGCTCTGGGGCTCGCGGGGGCTTAAGCCTCCGCAGCCTCCGCGGCCTGCCGCGCGACCCAGTCTCGTAGCACCAGGTTCTGCCCCGGGAACGCCATCTCGGGCAGCTCGTCCGGCGCGAACCAGCGCAGCTCGTCGACGTCGTCGGCAGCGACCGGGTCGCCGGCGCCCCGCACGAGCCACGTGACCGAGAAGACGTGCCGGCCGGCGTACGGCTCGATGTCGATGCGCAGCAGCTCCACCGGCTCGACATCGAGACCGGTCTCCTCCAGGAACTCGCGGCGCAGGCCGTCGACGGCGCTCTCCGTTTCTTGCAGGAAGCCACCGGGGAGATCCCAGAAGCCCCGCCGCGGCTCGCGCCCGCGCCGCGCGAGCAGCACGCAGCCGTCACGCTCGAGGATCCCCTGCACACCCGGAATCGCATTCGCCCAGTACTGCCCGCCGCATGACGCGCAGGCGAGGTGATCCTCGGCCGAGGCAAGGTCGCCGCCGCAGCGGGGACAGAAGCGCCAGTCGTCGAGCGCACCCATGAGGAGCACATGATGGAGAATCCCGCGATGGCGAAGGTGGTCCTACTGCACTCCGCCCTCGGCGACTCGCGTCTCTGGCACCGCCAGATCGAAGCGCTGCGGCCCGAGTTCGACGTCGTCGCGCCCGACCTGCCCGGTTGGGGGCAGACGGCGCTGCCCACCGAGCCGTTCTCGCTCGTCGACGTCGTGGCCGCAGAGCTGCCCGCCGCGCTCGTCGGCAACTCGTTCGGCGGCGTGGTCGCGCTGCGCACAGCGCTCGCCCATCCAGACCGGGTCGAGAAGCTCGTGCTCGTGGGCGCGGGCCTGCCCGCCTGGGACTGGACCGAAGAGATGCGCGACTATTTCGCCGCGGAGGAGCAGGCGGTCGAGGCGGGCGACCTCGACGCCGCGACCGAGATCAACCTCGAGTTCTGGGTCGCGCCGGGCCATCGCGACGAGGTNNGACGACAAGGCGGACTTCCTCGCGATCGCCCAGCACCTCGCGGAGGAGATCCCCGACGCCGACCTCGCGATCGTGCCGGGCGCGGGGCACCTCGTCGGGATCGACCAGCCCGAGGAGCTGAATGCCCTGCTGCTCGAGTTTCTAGCGGAGGATGCCCGTGTGCCCGAGTGAGTACCGGCCGGGCTGGGGCCAGACGCAGAGGCCGTGCGGCCCGGAGCCGACCGGGATGCGCGCGAGCAGCTTGCCGTCGCGTGTCGAGATGGCGTAGACGACGCCGTTGTAGCGCCCCGATAGCCACAGCACCTTGCCGTCGGCGGAGACGCCGCCCATGTCGGGACTGCCGCCGCCGGGGATCCGCCACGTGTGCACGACCTTCCGCGTCGCGAAGCTCAACACCGAGATCGAGCCCTCGCCGCGGTTCGACACGTAGAGGTAGCGCGCGTCGCGGCTCGGATAGAGGCCGTGCGCGCCGGTGCCGGTGTGAATGAGCGAGATGACGCGGAAGCTGTGCGCGTCGACGACCCAGACGCCGTTCGCCATCATGTCGGCGACGTAGAACACGCGGCCGTCCGGGGAGAGCTTCACGTCCTGCGGCATGCCGCCGCTCCCCACGTCGAACACCTTGACGACGCGCTGGTTCGGCACGTCGAGCTCGAGCAGCTGGCTCGAGAACTCGCAGCTGACGAGCGCCTTCGTCCCGTCCGCGGTGAAGTCCATGTGGTCGACACCGCGACACGGCGTCGAGACCGACTTCACGAGCGCGAAGGTGTGCGCGTCGCGGAAGTCCAGCCGCGCATGGCGTTCGGCGACGACGATCGCAAATCGCCCGTCAGGGGTGAAGTACATGTTGTACGGGTCGTCGACCGGGATCGTGCGCGTCGGCTTGCCGGTCTGCGGATTGATCTGCGTCAGCGTGTTGCCAGTGTCGTTCGTGACGTAGAGATGCTTCAGGTCGTAGGCCGGGACGACGTGCTGGGGCAGGCCGCCGACGGCAAAGTGATCGACGACCTTGAACGTCTGCGGGTCGATCACGTCGACCGTGTCCGAGAGCGAGTTGGGGACGTAGATCCGCGGCAGCGCGGTGCGCGCGGCGCCGGTCAAGTGGCCGGCGGCATCGGCGGCGTAGACGTTGTGCGGGTCGATGAGCTTCGGCACGCCGGCGGTCGTCCGGCGCGCCGGCACGAGCTCGGAGATCGTCGCGACCGTGCCCGAGCCGCCGCGCCCGCCCGCGAGCAGGATCTTCCCCGGCAGGCCGACCGCCGCAAGATCGGAGCGGGCCGAGTTGAGCGTCCCCGCCGCGACCACGGTGCGCGCGATCGGGTCGACCGCCTCGATCGCCGCAGTCGGCGTGTCGACCGTCGCGCTCCGGCCGCCGATCACATAGACACGGCTGCCGAGCGCAGCGGCCGCGGCGTGCGTGGTCGGATTGGGAAGGCGCCCGACCCGCGTCACCCGGCCGGTGGCCGGGTCGAACGAGAGCACGGCGCCGCTCGCGGTCCCTGCCGGCGTCGAACCGCCCGCGATCACGATCCGCCCGGCGACCGCGGCAACCGCCGCATAGCGGAGCGCGACCGGAAGATGCCCGACGACCCGGGCCTGCTGACCCGGACGCCAACGGACGATCGTGTTGAGCCAGCTCGTGCCGGTGTAGCCGCCGACGATGTACTCGGCGCCGCCCCACGCCGCACCGGCCTGATCCGAGCTCGGCGCAGGCAGGTGTGCGACCGTGACCGGCGCTCCCGGCACGACGCGAATGATCCCGTCGAGCTGGCGCACTCCATCGCCGCCGCCGAACAGATAGACGGCGCCGCCCAACGCGGCGGCCGTCGCATCGTGCAGCGCGAGCGGCAACGAGGATGCACTGCCCGCCGTGCGAACGAGCACCACGTTCGCGGTCGAGGTATCGGCGGCCGTGAGACCGCCGGCGAGGATCGCGCCGCCGCGCCACGGGGCTGAGGTCGCGTCCTGCACCGGAGCAGCCAGGCTCCCGAGGGCGTGCTCGGCCACCGTCACGGGGACGACACGCGAAACCGGCGTCGCCTGGACGAGGCGCTTCGTGGTCGTCGCTGCCTTCTGAGCGCTGCTGCCGCAGCCTGCGGCGACCACGGCAACCGCGCAGAGCGCGACGAGGAGCTTGGACACGATGTGAGGCTAGGCGGGCGAAGGTAAAGCCCGGATGAAGAGTCAGCCAACCCCCGCGAGCACCGCGTCTGCAAACGGCGGCCAGGCCTCGACGGCCCACTCGCCGAAAGCGAGGCCGGTGAGGCAGCCGAGCGCAATCCCTGCCACAGGGTCGACCCAGAGGAAGGTGCCGCTCCTCCCGAAGTGCCCGAACGTCTGCGGCGAGTTCCGCGCTCCGGTCCAGTGCGGGGACTTGCCGTTGCGCAGCTCGAGCCCGAGGCCCCAGTCGTTTGGGTCCTGGCGGCCGAAGCCCGGCAGGACGCCGCCGAGCCCCGGGAACTGCACCGCGGTCGCCGCGGCGAGCGTCTCGGGCGCAAGCCGCGTCGGCGCCTGCAGCTCGCGCGCAAGCTCGAGCAGGTCGAGCAGCGTGCCCTCGACGCCCGAGCCCGCCGAGCCGTGCAAGACGGCGGTCGTTCCCTGCCAGACGTGCGCGAAGTAGTCCGCGAACGGCATCTCGGCGCGCGCCTCGACCAGCGCCGCGGCGACCTCGAAGCCATAGTTCGAGTACACGCGCCGCACGCCGGGCCGCGAGATCGGCGGCCCGTGCTCGAACGGCAGACCGGAGGCGTGGGCGAGCAGGTGGCGAAACGTCGAGCCCGGCGGCCCGGCCGGCTCGTCGAGATCGACGAGCCCTTCCTCGGCAGCCACCAGCATCGCCACTGCCGTCGCGAGCTTCGTCACCGACGCCCAGGGGAAGCGCCGCTCCACGTCGCCGTGCGTCGCTTCGACGGCTCCGGTCACTCCGACGGCAACGTGCTCGCACGGCCAACCGTCGACCTGGCGCAGGGCATCCACGAACGGCGAGACTAGCGAGCATGGAGCGCGCTGCTCGTCGAGATCGCCGCAGAAGCGGTGACTGTCGAACCTGATTCGCCGCAGGCGAACCAGGTTCGTGAGTGAAGCGATACGAACCGCGACATACTTGGTCGTATGAAGCAGATCTTCCCGCCGTCGATCACCGGGAAGGGCGCCGAGGGACTGGGCTCCGGACACGCCAGCGTGCTCGACCACTCGTTCGGCAAGAGCGATCCGTACACGCTCGGCGTCGAGGAGGAGTACATGCTGCTCGATCCCGAGACGTGGGATCTCGTGCAGCACATCGACTCGGTGCTTGCGGCCGTCGAGGACAGCGAGCATCAGGAGCGCATCCACGCGGAGCTGATGCAGTCGGTGCTCGAGGTGACGACGCCGGTGTGCCGGAACGCAGCCGACGTGATGCATTCGCTCTCCCAGCTGCGCGGCTACGTCGCCGAGATCGCGCGCTCCGAGGGCTGCCGCTTCGGCTCGGCCGGCACGCACCCGTTCAGCCTTTTCGAGCGGCAGCGCATCACGGCGCGCGACCGCTACCGCCAGCTCGTCGACCAGCTGCAGTACGTCGCACGGCGTGAGCTGATCTTCGGGATGCACATGCACGTCGCGGTCGACGATCCGGAGAAGGCGATCCAGGTGATGAACGGGCTGCTCGTGCATCTCCCGCAGATGCTCGCTCTGTCCGCGTCGTCGCCGTTCTGGCGCGGCGAGCCGACCGGGCTCTCGTCGAGCCGGCAGATGGTGTTCGCCGCGTTTCCGCGCTCGGGGCCGCCGCCCCGTTTCAAGGACTACGCCGACTACGCCGAGGTCGTCGGCCAGCTCGAGCGCACCGGCTGCATTGCCGACTACACGCACATCTGGTGGGACATCCGTCCGCATCCGCGCCTCGGCACGATCGAGATGCGCGTCTGTGACGCGGTCACCCGGCTCGAGGACGTCGTTGCGATCACGGCGTTCTTCCAGGCGCTCGTGAAGATGTACTGCGAGCTGCACGATGCCGGCAAGCGGATCCCGACCTGGCACCGGTTGCTGACGACCGAGAACAAGTGGCTCGCCGCGCGCTATGGCCTCGAGGCACCGATCATGGATCTCGCCACCGGCCGCCGGAACCGCGTCCCGGTCGCGCAGCTCGTCCGCCGGACGCTGCGCGACATCGAGCCGCACGCGCGCGAACTCGGCTCGGAGCGCGAGCTCGAAGGCGTGCGCGAGATCCTGGCGCGCGGGAACGGCGCAGACCGCCAGCTGCGCGTGTGGAACGCGAACCGTGACATCGTCGAGGTCGTCCGCGAGATCTCAATCGCGACCGAGGCAGCAGTGCGGCCTAACGCAGCGGCAGCGAGCTGACGCGGCTTCGCTCGCCGATCGCCCAGAGGTGACGCTGGTCGGGTGACCACGCGAGCGCGAGCGCGACGTGGACCGACCTGCGCACGGCGAGCTTCGGCTCGAGAACGATGAACCAGACGTGTTGCGCGTCGGTGAGTGCGAAATGCGAGCCGTCCGGCGACAGGACAGCGGCCCCGGCGTTCGACGTCCAGATGCCGGGGTTGAACGTCCAGGTCCGCCGGATGCGATGCCCGGGAACGTCGACGGCGACGACGCGGCCGTAGCCGGGACTGAGCGCCCACAACGTGCGCCCGTCGGGATCCGTGACGAGCGCCCAAGTCGTCGCGGCTGCAAAGTTCCCGTCGCCCGGAAGGTCGATGCAGCGCGCAGTCCCTGCGACCAGGTCGAGCTCGTGGATCATCGCCCCGCCGCCGCCGCCGCCGAGGTAGAGCGTGAACAGGTATCGCCCATCAGGGGACGAGACACGCGCAAACGGGCTGCCCGAGATCGTCGCCGACTCGCCGGGATCCTTCAGCGCCCGCTGCACAAGCGTGTTCGTCGCGAGGTCGTACAGCCGCACCTGGTATCCGTAGTTCAGCGTCTTGATCAGGAACAGCTTCGTGCCGCGCAGAGCGTCAAAGGACCACTGGCTGCCGCCGAGCTTCACCAGCCGGCTCGAGTCGCGCGAGACGATTGCGAACGTCGTCGAACGCGTCTGCGTTCGCGCGAGCACCGCACGCGATCCGTCCTGTGACGTCCCGACGAGCGAGAACGCACCGTGCAGCTGCAGCACCGCGTCACCGATGCGTGTCCCGTGCGCGGCGTCGAACCACGTGATCAGGGAGCCGTCCTGGTGGACCAGCGTGTCGCCGGTGACGATCCCGGCGGGCAGGCGCCAGCGTGTCGTCCCGGTGTTGAGGTCGATCACACGCAGGGGCTTGTCGATGCTCTCGCGAAAGCCGAGCAGCGTGCCGTGGGCGAGCGTGAACTGGCTCGGCGCGCAGTTGAGCGGCGAGCAGGCGGCTCCCACCGCCGCGCCCGGCAGCACGAGGACGGCGATCGCGAGCACGAGCACGAGGCGCTTCATGGCATGGAGTACGTCCGATGGACCGCTAGAGGTCCCAGGCGCGTATGGACCTCGTGAGCGCTTCCCGTCGTAGAGTCGAGGGGTGTCGGAGCGCGCCTGGATCAGGGGTGCCCAGCGCGGGTCGGTCGCCGATCTCGAGCGGCTCTTTCGCGAGCACTGGCCACGTGCCTACCGGGCAGCGCTGCTCGTCACCGGGGACGCGGCCGCGGCCGAGGACATCGCCCAGGAGGCCTTCCTCGCGGCCGTTCGCAATCTCGACCGGTTCGACCGCCGCCGACCGTTCGCGCCCTGGCTGCACCGCATCGTCGTCAACCGCGCGATCGACTGGACGCGCGCGCGCAAGCTGCGCGCCGAGGTCGAGCTCGGTGATTTCGTCTCCGCGCCGCCGCTGCCGGAGCTCGACGGCACCGCCCTCGGCCGCATCACCGACCTCACGCCCGAGCACCGGGCGGTGGTCGTGCTCCGCTACGTGCTCGAGTACACGCCCGGCGAGATCGCCGAGCTGCTCGACCTGCCCCGCGGCACCGTCAACTCGCGGCTTCGCCGCGGGCTCGACCGCATGAAGGAGCTGGAGGCGTGAAGGACGCCGAAACCCGCACGTGGGAGACCGTCGAGCGCGCCTACAAGGACCGGCTTCCGCGTCCGTCCCGCCGCAAACTTCGTAACACTGTGTTACTTGCCGGGCTCGCGGCTGCTCTCGCCGCNNAGCACGCGGCGCCCGCGCTCTTCTCGCTGCCGGCGAGCGGACGGCTGCTCGTCGTCTCGGCGGAACGCGGCGGCGTGTGGCTCGTCTCTGCCGACGGCCTCAAACGGCGCATCGGCTCCTACCAGGACGCCCAGTGGTCGCCGCACGGCCTCTACGTCGTCGCGACGGGAACCAATGAGCTGGTGGCGGTCAGCCCCGACGGCGGCATTCGCTGGTCGCTCGCACGGCGCAACGTCCGCTATCCGACCTGGGAGGGGACGCGCACCGACACGCGCATCGCCTACATCGCATCGAGCGGCCTTCGCATCGTCGCCGGCGACGGCACCGGCGACCACCTGCTCGACCGCTACGCACAGAGCGTGCCGCCGGCGTGGGACCCCGGACGGCTGCACGTCCTGGCCTACTACTCCGGCGGCGCGATCATCCTGCGCTCGGCGAACGGGCCGATCGTCTGGCGCGCTCCGGTGAGCGTGCTGCCGACGAGCCTCGAATGGTCGTCAGACGGACACGAGCTCGCCGTCGTGTCTGCGAAGCGCATCGTCGTCCTCAGCTCGAACGGCCGGGTCGAACGCACGATCTCGATGCTCGGCGCAGAGTTCCTGCAAGCCGCGTTCCGCCCCGGCTCGCACCGGCTCGCAGTCGCGGTCCGGCTCAACGGCCACAGCGAGGTGAAGCTCGTCGACGTCGACCACCCCGGCACGTCGAAGCTGCTCTTCGCCGGGCCCGGCGTGTTCGGCGACGTCGCGTGGTCGCCCGACGGCGGCTGGCTCCTCGTCACCTGGCCGACCGCGAACCAGTGGGTATTCCTGCACGGCTCGCACGTGCAGGCCGTGGGGAACATCCGCGAGCAGTTCCCGCGCGCTGACCATCTGGGGCCGGTACTCGAACTGTCGGGCCGCTGGTGCTGTCAATAATGTCGGTCGCGTGCTCGAGCCCGGCGACCGCATCCCGAACGCTCAGATCTACCTCGGACCCAACGAGGCGCTGACCATGCTCGACCTCGTGGACGACGGGCCCAAGTTGCTCGTCTTCTACCTGTTCGACTGGTCCTCCACCTGAACGAACGAGCTGGAGCTCCTGCGTGACAGGAGACCGGAGTTCGACGCGATCGGAGTGCAGCCGGTCGGCATCTCGCGCGACTCGCCGTGGACGCACATCGCGTGGACACAGGCGCTCGACCTGAACTTCGGGCTGCTCTCCGACTTCAACGGCGACGTCGTGCGCGCGTTCGGGATCGGTTTCGAGTTCCGCGGCTTCCACGACGTCGCACGCCGCACGACGTTCCTCGTCGACCAGACAGGGATCGTGCGCAACGTGTGGGAGTACGAGACTGGCGACGTGCCCGACGTCGACGAGTGGCTCGAGGCCTGCCGGGCCTTGAAGCACTGAAACGCAGCGACCTGGTTCCGCCTTCGGCGGCAACCAGGTCGCATGTGATCAGCGGGCTTCGAGCCCGCTGATCACATTCCCATCGAGTGGTAGCCGCTGTCGACGTACAGCGTCGTGCCCGTGACGTTGCGGGCGCCGTCGCCGAGCAGGTACTCGGCGGCAGCGCCGACGTCCTCGGCGTCGACGTGACGGTGCAGCGGCGAGCGCTCCTCGACGATCGACTCCATCGTCGGGAAGCCGGCGATCGACCGGGCGGCCAGCGTGCGCACGGGGCCCGCGGAGATCGCGTTGACGCGGATGTTCTTCTGGCCGAGCTCCCACGCGAGGTACTTCACCGACGAGTCGAGCGTCGCCTTCGCGACGCCCATCACGTTGTAGTGCGGCACCGCGCGCTCGCCGCCGAGGTAGGTCATGGTGACGATCGACCCGCCGCCGGCCGCCTCCATCAGCGGCTCCGCGGCCCTGGCGGTCGCAACGAGCGAATACGCGCTCACGTCGATCGCCATCCAAAACCGTTCGCGCGGCGTATCGGTGAAGCGGCCCTCGAGATCCTCGGCCGCAGCGAACGCCACCGAATGCACCAGGATGTCGAGCTTCCCGCCAAACACGTCGCCGACCTCGGAGAAGACCCGGGCGATCGCCGCGTCGTCGCGGACGTCCAGCTCCGTGATGAGCGGGCTCGACACCGACTCGGCCAGGTCGCGCACGTTCTTCTCGATGCGCTCGCCCTGGAAGGTGAACGCGAGCTCGGCGCCGCCCGCGGCCAGCCGCTGGGCGATCGCCCAGGCGATCGAGCGCTTGTTGGCGACTCCAAGAACGAGTGCTTTCTTTCCGCTGAACATTCGGGGCGACTCTAACGGTGTTCCGCTAATCTGCGGAACCTTGCGTCGCCTGCTGATGATCACGGCGGTGATCGGGCTGGCGGTGGCGGCGTCTGCCTCGGCCGCCCTGACCCCGATCCGCCGCCCAGTCGGCGAGACGTCGCTGCCGCGCGTTCGCGCGGGCGTGCTCCACATCCCGCCCGCCCACACCCGCGGGCTGACGCGCGTGATCGTCCGGCTCGCAGCCCCGCCGCTCGCAGCCTGGAACGCCGACCGCACGGTCTCGTCCGCCTCGCGTTCGAACCACCTCGATGTGCACACCGCGAGCTCCGTCGCCTATCTCGCCAAGCTCGCGCGCCTCCAGAGCGTCGCCGTGGCGCAGGTGCGGACGGCGATCCCGCAGGCGCAGATCCAGGAGCACTTCTCGATCCTGCTCGACGGCTTCACCGTGCAACTCCCGGCGACATCGCTGCCGAAGCTGCTCGACCTGAGCACCGTCACGAAGATCTATCCGAGCCTCACCTACAGCGCGACGATGGACCGTGGCCCGAGCGTGATCCATGCAACCGATCTCGAGGCGGCGACCGGACAGAAGGGCGAAGGGATCAAGATCGCGGTCGTCGACACGGGCGTCGACTCCACGAGCCCGTTCCTCAACCCGGCCGGCTTCTCGTACCCGCCCGGGTTCCCGAAGGGCGACACGAAGCTGACGACGCCGAAGGTGATCGTCGCGAAGGTGTTCCCGGGCCCCGTGCGCGACAAGTTGAGCAACCAGGCATTCGACCCGACCGAACCGCACGGCACGCACGTCTCCGGCATCGCGGCCGGCGACGAGAACACAACCGCGCCGGCCGGCAGTGACCACCCGCTCGTGACGGGACTCTCCGGCGTCGCGCCGAAAGCCTGGATCGGCAACTACCGCGTCTTCACCATCCCCACGCCGCTCGGCCACGAGGCCGACACGCCGGAGATCGTCGACGCGTTCGAGGCAGCGGTCGCCGACGGGATGAACGTGATCAACTTCTCGGGAGGCGGGCCGCAAACCGATCCCGCGAACGACGCAATGTACGAGGCGATCCACAACACCGCCCTCGCGGGCGTCGTGCCGGTGATCGCCGCGGGCAACGACCGCGAGGACTTCGGGCTCGGCACCGCGGGCTCGCCGGGGACCGCGCCGGACGCTATCGCGGTCGCCGCGACGTCGAACGCACACGTCTTCGCCCCCGCGCTCTCGGTCGTCGGAGGGCCGCCGTCGCTCGGAGCCATCCCGATCCAGAACGCCGGCGGCGCGAAGCTGCCCGCCGGCTGGGCGACGCTCAACCAGACCGTCGTCGACGTCTCCTCGGTGATCGGCACCGACGGCAAGCCGGTCGAGTCGCATCTCTGCGGTTCGGCGACCGAGCCGAACACCGGCCTCGGCACGCTGCCGAAGGGCTCGGTGGCCGGCAAGATCGTCCTCGTCTCGCGGGGCACCTGCACCTTCGCCTCGAAGGCGGAGCGGGCGGCGCTCGGCGGCGCGATTGGCCTGATCCTCGTCGACAACCGCTTCGGCGAGGCGAACCAGATCCCGATTCAACTGCCGATCCCCTCCGGCATGATCGCCGACCTCGACGGCGCGAACCTGCGCGCCTACCTCGACGCGAACGGCGGCCAGGCGCAGATTCGCGTCACGAGCGACATCGAGGAGATCATGACGAATCGCGCGGGCGTGATCACGAGTTTCTCCTCGGCAGGCCCGACGGACTTCGGGCACATGCTGAAGCCGGACATCTCCGCGCCGGGGCTCGACGTGCTCTCCTCGACGCCGCCACTGACGACCGGGGAGCTGTTCTCCGTCTTCGCCGGGACGTCGATGGCGACGCCGCACGTCGCCGGCGCCGCCGCGCTGCTGCTGCAACAGCATCCCGGCTGGTCGGCGTGGCAGGTCAAGTCGGCGCTGATGTCGACAGCGGGCCCCGCCTGGGGCAACACCGCGCGCACCCAGGAAGCGCCGGTGCTGCTCGAGGGTGCCGGCCTCACCAACGTGCTCACGGCCGACGACCCGAAGGTGTTCACCGACCCGCAGTCGCTCTCGTTCGAATCGATCGACGTGACGAGGGGCGCGCAGCGGTCGTCACTCCTACTGACGGTGTCCGATGCAGGTGACGGCGCCGGGAACTGGGCGGTGACAATCGCGCCGCAGGCGCAGACGAGCGGGGTCGAGATCGACGTGCCCGGGACCGTCGCACTGGCCCCCGGTGGCGACGTCGCGATCCCCGTGGTCGTGCGCGCGGCCGCCGGCGCCGGGACCGGCGAGAACTACGGCTTCGTCGACCTCACACAGAATGGCGTGCAGCGCCGCGTGCCCTACGAGTTCCTCGTCGAGCGCCCCGCGCTCGCCAACGTGACGGCCGTCCCGCTGAAGAAGCTGCAGACCGGCGACACGGCGACGGGACCGAACCTCGTCTCGGTCTACTGCTGCCCGCTCGCGCCGTTCGGCCCGCCGCCGACCTACACCGGCCCGACGATGAACGAGGACGGCTCGGAGCACCTCTACTACACCGACGTCAACCAGCCGATCGTCAACATGGGCGTCTCGGTTCTCGCGGCCACGCCAGGCGCGCTGATCGACCCGTTCGTGCTCGGCGCGAAGGACGAGAACGACGTCGAGGGCTACGCGGGCATCCCCACCGACGTGAACGCGCTGACCTACGACGCGAACGTCGACGTCGGCGCGGCCGGCGTGCAGTTCCCGCTGCTGCAGCGCTTCTACATCGCGGTCGACTCGCGCGCCGATCCGTTCACGAACCAGCCGGAGAAGGGCCAATACCTTTTGAACTCCTGGGTCAACGACCTGACGCCGCCGCTCGTGCGCGTCCTGACGACGAGGGTCAGCGCCGGACGGCCCCTGCTCGTCGCTCAGGCCGTCGACCTCCAGTCGGGCGTCGACCCGCTCTCGCTGGTCGTCAACTACAACAATGCGCTCGTCGGCGCCTCCGCCTACGACCCGACCTCCGGGCTCGTCCTCTTCGGCATCCCGACGGCGGCTCCCGAGCTGAAGGCGGGGACAACGAAGGCGATCGTCGCGGCCTCCGACTACCAGGAGGCGAAGAACATCAACACGGTCGGCAATGACATCTACCCGAACACGGCCTTCCAGCAGACGAAGCTCACCGTCGTGAACGGACCGACGGTGACGTGGATTGAGCCGCCGGCCCACGTGTGCGCGCTCACGAGCGACCGTCTGGTCGTCGTCGCCGGCGCGACCAAGAAGATCAAGAGCGTCACCTTCACCGACGGGAAGCACCGCATCGGGGTCGACAAGTCGGGACCCGGCGGTGTGTACTCGGTCGCGTGGAACACGAAGGGGCTCAAGAAGGGCACCCAGCACCTGCTGGCGACGGTCACGGACGCGTCGGGGCGTCGCGCGGCGGCCGGCCGCGAGCTGAAGATCTGCAAGTAGCGGTCGTCACCGGGGCCTCGTCTGGCATCGGCGCCGAGCTGGTGCGGGCGCTGCAGGCGCGCGGGACGTTCGTCGTCGGGCTCTCCCGACGCGCATCCGCCGCGGACGAGCACGAGGAGTGCGACGTCGCCGACCGGGCGGCGGTCGAGGCGGTCGCGGGACGCGTGTTCGCACGGCATCCGCGTATCGACCTGCTTGTGAACAACGCCGGCGTCGGCGCGCGCGACAACTACCTCGACGCAGGGCCCGAGAAGATCGAGCAGGTGATTCGCGTCAACTACCTCGGCTCGGTGTGGTCGACGCTCGCGTTCCTGCCCGGGCTGGGCGAAGGGTCGCACATCGTCAACATCGTCTCGGTCGCAGGCACCGTCGCCGTCGGCCCCTACTCGGCGTCGAAGCACGCGCAGCTGGCGTTCTCGCGCTCGATCGCCGTCGAGCTGGCACCGCGTGGGATCATGGTGCACACCGTCAACCCGGGGTTTGTCGAGACGGAAGGCTTCCCGCAGCGCGAGCGCTTCCCCGGTCTCCTGCACCGGCTGGTGATCGAGCCGCCGCTCGTCGTCGAGCGCCTGCTCGCTGCAGTCGACAAGGGCAAGCGCGAGATCGTCGTGCCGCGCTGGTACCGGCCGGCGGCCTGGGCGCAGGCGCTCGCACCCGGGGCCGTCGCTAGCGCGAGAGCACGTACCAGCCGACGACAGCCTCGTAGCCGCTAGGCGCGAGGTTGCGGGCGCGCTCGCGCTCCGGGCCTTCGCAGCCGGCGAGATCGAGGTAGGCCTCGATGTCGCGCGACTCGCGCAGGACCTCCTCGCGGCGCAACACGAGGTTGTTCGAGTCGAAGAGTCCACGCAGGTCGACGTCGGCGAGGATCCGGGTCGTCGACGGATCGCGCGCATGCTCGAACCGCGTCAGCTCGAACGACGCGAGCGGATCGTTGGGCGCGAGCTGGTCGACGACGAGGATCGTGCCGCCCGGCTTGGTGACACGCACGAGCTCCGCAACGAGCAACTCGGGCCGCTTCGTGTGATGCAGCGTCCGCAGAGTCGCGGAGAGGTCGAACGAGAAGTCCTCGAACGGCAGGTGCTCGCCGTCGCCGACGACCACCTCGACGTTGGGCGGCGCGTCCGCACGCGCCTGCGCGGCCATTCCCTCGTCGATCTCGAGCGCAACGACCTCACGGACACGCGGCGCGATCGCGAAGGCAAACGCGCCCGTGCCGGCGCCGACGTCGAGCGCGCGCTCGTCGCCCTCCACCTGCAGCCAGTCCTCGAGCCGCGCCGCAAGCGCAGCCGCGCGCTGGGCCTGGAGCTCCGCCCGCTGCGCGACATTCTTCATGCCGCGTCCACCACGACGCGACGAGCGCGCGACGGAGACGAGTTGATCCCGCAGGCGAGCTCGTAGGTGAGCGTGCCGGCAACCCGGGCATGCTCCTCGAGCAGAACGCCAGGCCCGACGATCGTCACCGGCGTGCCCGGAGGCAGCTCGCGGTTGAGCTCGACAGCGGTGGCGTCCATTGACACGGCACCGATCACTCTGCACCTTTCTCCGCCGATGCGCACCTCGGTCCCGCTGAGGTCGCGACGGAATCCGTCGGCATATCCCACGGGAAGGATCCCGATCCACGTGTCGCGCTCGGCGACGAAACGCCTGCCGTACCCGGTCGACTCGCCGGCGTGGAGCAGCTTGGACTGCGCGACCTCGCTCGCCCAGGAAAGCACGGGCGCGAGCCCGTCCTCGGCCGCGTCCGTCCCGAAGGGCGAGAGCCCATAGATCGCGATGCCGCAACGCGCGGCGTCGAAGCGCGACTCGGGGATGCGCAGCGCGGCCGCGCTGTTCGCGACGTGCCGCGTCAGGTGCGCGAGCGGTTCGGTGGCGACGCGGAAGCGCTCGATCTGCGCGCGCGCGAACTCGAGGTCCGTGTCGGCGGTCGCCAGGTGCGTCATCACGCCGACCACTTCTCGCGGCGGCGCCGGCAGCTCCGAGATGCCCCAGCGCCCCATGCCGGTGTCGAGCTTCACGTGCACGGCGACGCCTTCGGGGATCTCGTCGCCGGAGACGACGAGCGCCAGCCCAGCGTCGCGTGCCTCGGCGACCTCACGATTCGAGGCCGGCCCCATGACAAGGATGGGCGTCGTCGAAAACTCGCGCCGCAGTTGGAGTGCCTCGCCGACGGTCGCGACGCAGAGCGCACTCGCCCCCGCACCGAGCGCAGCGCCGGCGCAGTCGACGGCGCCGTGGCCGTAGGCGTTCGCTTTCACGACCGCCCAGACCTCTGCGCCGTCGAGCGCGCGCAGCAACGTCTTGACGTTGCGGCGCAACGCGCCCAGGTCGATCGTCAGCTCGGATCTCACTGGAGCGGCGCGCGCTGGAGCCCATGACCGGCGAGCGCGCGTTGGAGCGCCGGCAGCAGATCCGAGGCGATCGCTCCCGGCTGCGGGTCGATGAGCTCGGCGGCGACGCCGTGCGCGACCGCGGCCGTGCCGGCCGCGAGCCGCGCGTCCATTCCCTTCGCAAGGAACGCCGCGACGATCCCCGTCAGCACGTCGCCCGAGCCTGCGGTGGCGAGCGCCGGCGTGCCGTACGTGGCGACGAGGACGCCCTCACGGGGCGAGGCGACGATCGTGTCGGCGCCCTTGAGCAGCACGATCGCGCCGAAGCGGGATGCGGCTCGCCGCGCGGCATCGAGCCTGTGCGCATCGATCTCGCGGCTCTCGACGCCGAGGAGGCGCGCGAGCTCGCCGCTGTGCGGCGTCAGCACCGTCGGCGCGGCGCGCGCGAACGGCTCGAGCTCCCACAGCGCATCGGCGTCGAGCACGACCGGCAGGTCGAGCTGCTCGAGCAGGATGCGAACCAGTTCGACCGTCCCGTCGCTCCGGCCGAGGCCGGGCCCGATCGCGACTGCATCGGCCTTCTCGGCCGCGGCGAGAATCGCGTCGGAGGCGCGCGGCAGCAGGCGGCCGGAGGAGTCCTCCGGCAGCGGGCGCTTGACGACCTCGAGCAGCGTCGTCTCGAGGATCGGCAGCGTCGATTCGGGCGCGGCGAGCGCGACGTAGCCGGCGTCCGCGCGGAAGGCAGCGAGGGAGGTGAGCATCGGCGCGCCGGTGAGGCCGCGCGAGCCGCCGACAACGAGCACGGAGCCTGCGGTGTACTTCGTCGACTGCGTCTGCTTGCGGGGAACCTCGAGCAGCGCGGACGCCGGGACGAGCGCGTGCTCGTGCTCGCGCGGTCGCAATCCGATCGGCGCGATCNNAACGTGACGGTCGACGATGCGCGCACCGCAACGCCCGGGACCTCGCCGGTCGAGGCGTTCACGCCCGAGGGGACGTCGACGGCCACCACCGGCCGGCCGCTCGCGTTGATCAGGTCGATCATCCGCGCGGCGTCCTCGCGCGGCGCGTCCTTGAGACCGATCCCGAGCAGCGCATCCACGATCACGTCGGGCTCGCCCAGGTCGCCGACACCGTCGACGACGGTGACGTCGCGTCCGGCGTCGCGCAGGACACGCGCACACACCTTGCCGTCACCGCCGTTCAAGCCCTTGCCGCAGACAACCGTGACCCGGCCCGGGAACTGGCGCAGCACGTGCTCGGCGACCGCCGCGCCCGCGCGCTCCATCAGCTCCTCGAGCGACCCTTGATGCGCCTCCTCCGCGCGCCGCGTCTCGTCCGCGGTCAGGAGCGGCTGCAACCTCATACGTCTGCCACCACCGCGACGGCCGCCGCAAGCTCCCGTGAGTGCGTCATCGAGAGCTCGATCTTCCCCGCGCCGACCTTCTCCGCCCACCTGGCCGTGCGGCCGGTGAGGAAGACGCCTGGCTTCGGCCGGCCGCGGATCTCGATCTCCTTCCACGTGAAGTAGACGCCCGAGCCGAGCGCCTTGCCGACCGCCTCCTTCGCGGCGAACCGCCCCGCGTAGTGCTGGGGTGGGTTCGGCTTCGAGTCGCAATACGAGCGCTCCGCCTCGGTGAAGCAGCGCTCCTTGAAGCCGTCGCCGTACCGTGCAAGCGCACGGCGAATCCGGTCGATCTCGATCAGGTCAACCCCGATCCGCACTAAAGGTTCGCTTCGAGCCAGTTCGGGAGCTGGGCGATCGAGGAGACGATGCCGTCGGGCTGCACCGTCGAGCGCTCGACGTCGTCGGGGCGAAACTTGCCGGTGCGCACGAGGATCGTCTTCATGCCGAACTTGTGCGCGCCGAGAATGTCGCCTTCCAGGTCGTCGCCGATCATCCAGGTGATGGTGGGCTCTGCGTCGATCGCCTCGAGTGCCGCCGTGAAGTAGGCGCTCGACGGCTTGCCGAGGACGGTCGCTTCGGTATCGGCGGCGTACTCGAGCCCCGCGACGAACACGCCGGTGTCGAGCCGCGGCCCGTCGGCGGTCTGCCACCACCTGTTCTTGTGCAGGCAGTAGAGGTCGGCGCCGGCCTCGAGCTCGTGGAACGCGCGGTTCAGGTTGAGGTACGAGAAGATCCGCCCCACTTCCTCGCCTTCGTCGGCCCCGCCGATCAGCACGGCGTCGACGTTCATGCCGGCCAACTGCAGGCCTTCGAGGTCGTCGAGGATCCCCGGCATCGTCAACGCCAGCACGCGCTTGCCCTTCAGCTCGCGCGCGGCGACTGCGCCGGTCGTCTGGAGCTCGTCCTCGGCGATGTCGAAGCCCTGGAGCTGCAGCTGCTGGATCAGCTGCTGCCGCGAGAGGGTCGTCGAGTTCGTGACGAACCGCAGCCGGTGCCCGGCCTCGCGCAGCGTGCGCACGGCGGACACCGCACCTGCGATCGGGACGCCCGAAACGTGCAGCACACCATCCACGTCCAGGAGAATGGCCGCCATGGACATCGAGTCTATTCGGTCCGAGATCGCCTTCAGGTTCTCCCGGTCCAGCGGACCGGGCGGCCAGCACGCGCAGAAGACCTCGACACGCGTCGAGGCGCTGTTCGACGTCGAAGAGTCGACGGGTCTGGGCGCCGCGGAGCGCCGCCGCGTGCTCGAGCGGCTTGGGCCGGTCGTGCGGGCGATCGCGCAGGACGAGCGGTCGCAACTCCGAAACCGTGAGCTCGCGACCGGCCGGATCATCGAGCAGCTCCGCGCCGCCGTGAAGGTGCAGCGCAAACGCCGCCCGACCAAGCCGACCGCCGCGTCCAAGGAGCGACACCTCGACGAGAAGAAGCGGCGCGGCCAGACAAAGCGGCTGCGGCGCGAGCCGGACGACTAACCTGAGCCGCCGTGGACGAGTACACGACCATCTTGGGCCAGGCGCGGGCCGGCATCGCAGCGGGACGCACGCCGAACTGGCAGGTGCTCGAGGCGCGGATCAAGGCCGTAACGCCGGCCGATCCGACGCTTGAGCGTCACGCGCTGAAGCAGCTGCAGACTCTGACGTCGCTCGCGCGCGCACGCGCGCGCGTGACCCCTCCCACGCCTGCCGCACCGACGGTGCGGCGGCCCGCCCTGCGCGAGCGCCCAACGATCACCGGGAACATGGAAGTCCGCCGCGAGACCGAAGGTGAAGCGTTCGCGCTCCGCTGGGATGCCGCGCCGGACGTCCTCGCGTGGACGCTGCGGGTCAGCGAGCGGACCGACCCGCGCGGCGGCTACGTCGTGCGCGAGGAACGAGAGCTGCCGGCCGGCGCGACGTCGGTCGAACTGCCGCTCGGCGCGAATGCGCTGCGCGTGCACCTGCTCGGGCGCGGTCGCGGCGGGAAGCTCGTGCGGCGCGCCGTGATGTCGACACTCACCCCAGAGTCGTGGGGCGAGCGCTGGCAACGCCGGGCGAGCGCAGCCTAGGCGGCGTAGGCTCGACGGAGCCGCTCAATAGCGCAGGTGCCGGCTTGGCCGGCGCCGGAGCGGGGACTAGAGCTGACGGCCGGGACGGTCGAACCTGGAGTCGACGCCGTACCGGGCGGCGAGCACGCAGATGCCGAGAAAGGCGATGAGGAAGGCGATAGCAACCATGCCCTTAGCATGCCTAGCAGGGACTATCAGCACAAATCGTGCTATTGTTGATTTTCATTATGGAATCTGATAGTTGGCTCGGCATCGAACTGCGGCACTTCGCCGCCCTGCAGGCGATCGCGTCGGAGGGCTCCTTCGGCCGGGCCGCCCAGCGGCTCGGCTACACGCAGTCCGCGATCAGCCAGCAGATCGCGACGCTCGAGCGGATCGTCGGCGAGAAGCTCGTCGAGCGGCCCGGCGGGCCGCGGCCGGTCTCGCTGACCGAAGCCGGCGAGCTGCTCCTCCGTCACGCCG
>PLDP01000059.1 GCA_003136795.1 Actinomycetota bacterium | reverse complement strand
CGAAGCGCGTCGGTGCTCGTTGTCCGGCCGCCGACTCGCCGTACACGGCGAGGAACCGCTCGTCGAGGCGCACCGGCTGCATGTTGGGCCCGAGGTGGATCCAGGTCACCTCCGCAGCGATCCGGCCGCCGCGGTCGCCGTGGAGCGACGTGCGGCGCAGGGCCGCCGAGGCTCCCGTGCCGCCGCACCACGTCTCCAGCTGGACAGTGGTGTCCGCGAGGAACGGCTGGGTCACGTCGAGGTTTGTTCGCCGCACGACCCAGATGTGCTCGTCGGGCGCCCAGCCCGCATCGAGCACGTCGTCCGCCGCGACGTCCTGCAGATACCGCGCGACCGCGTCGAGTCGCAGCCGGCCGTGCGCGTCGGTGTCGGACAGGCGAATCGGCCGCTCGGCCGTGAAGCGCCGCGCCGTCACGGGAAGAGCTGCCGCACGCGCTGCTCGACCGCGGCCGCGATGGCGGCATGACCCGCCTCGTCGAGGTGCTCGATGTCGTCGCCGAGCTCGACGTACGACGCGACGCCGTCGAGGTCGACCAGCTCGCACCCGAGCTCGCCGCACACCTCTGCGAAGTGCGCCCCGAGTTGATGGCCGTCGAACGGCGGCGGGCACAGCACCAGGATCGCCGGCGCCTTGGCCTCCGGGCCGGCCTCGGACGAGCAGGCGACCTTGACGAGCCGCGCGACCGAGCGGGCGACGTCACGCTCCGGCAGCGCGAACCGTTCGCCGACGTCGTTCGTGCCGAGGAAGATCACGAGCAGGTCGATCGGCGCGTGCGAGTGCAGGCAGGGCACGAGGTACGGCAGCCCGCTTCGTCCCTCCGCAACCGGGCTGTCCAGCGCGGCGGTGCGGCCACTCAGCCCTTCGGCGATCACCTCCCACCGTTCACCCAGCGCGTGCTGGAGCCGCACCGGCCACCGGACTTCGCGGGGAAATCGCCGGCCGTTGCTGCCCGGGACGTAGCCCCAAGTGTTCGAGTCGCCGAAGCAGACGAGCGTCCGCATCAGCCGATCGCCGCCTCGATCGCATCGAGTGACTCGGGATTCTCGAGCGAGGAGAGGTCGCCCGGGTCGGTTCCGAGCGCGGTCGCCTTGACGGCGCGGCGCACGATCTTCGCGGAGCGCGTCTTCGGCAGCGCGTCGACGAAGAAGATGCGGTCCGGCTTGAACGCCTTGCCGAGCTCGGCGGCGACGTGCGCGGCGACCTCGGCCTCGGTCGCCTCGGCGCCGGGGAGCAGGCAGCAGAAGATCCACGCCGTCTCGCCCTTCACCTCGTGCGGCACGCCGATCGCGGCCGCTTCGCGCACGGCCGGGTGACCGACCGCGGCGGATTCGAGCTCGGCCGGCCCGATCCGCTTGCCGGCGATGTTCAGCGTGTCGTCGGAGCGGCCGTGCAGGAACCAGAAGCCGTCCGCGTCGACGGACGCCCAGTCGCCGTGCACCCACACGCCGGGGAAGCGCGACCAGTACGTCTCGATGTACTTGTCCGGATCGCGCCAGAAGCCGCGCGTCATCCCCGGGAACGGCTTGCGGCAGACGAGCTCGCCGACGTCGCCGGTGCCGACGAGCGAGTTACCGGCGTCGTCGACCACGTCCATCGCCATGCCGAGCGCGGGGCCACCGAGCGAGCACGCTTTGATCGGCCCGACGGGCGTCGGCGAGAGGAAGCACGCGCCCACCTCCGTGCCGCCCGAGCAGTTGATGATCGGCACGCGCGAGCCGCCGACGTTCTCGGCGAGCCAGCGGTACGGCTCGGGGTTCCACGGCTCGCCGGTGGTCACGAACGTGCGCAGCGACGAAAGATCGCTCGTCGGGTCGCCGTGCGGGAGCAGCGCGCGCACGAGGGTGGGCGAGAGCCCGAGCGAGGTGACGCGCTCCTGCTCGACGGTCTGCCAGAGGCGGTCCGGCGCCGGCCAGTCGGGCGCGCCCTCCGCGAANNTACGGCGCCTCGGAGTCGACCTCGAGCGGTGGCAGCACGCCCGGTTGCCCGTCGAGCTCGAACGGCGCCAGCACGACCTGCGCCGCCGAGCCGGACTCGCGCAGCGCCGCTTCGAGGATCTCGAGCATCGGCATGTTCTTGCCGCGGCGCGACGAGGAGCGCTGCGTGATCACGACCTTCGCTTCGCTCGCCTCGAGGCGCTGCGCGACGGCCGGGGCCGCGAACCCCGAGAAGACCGGCACCTGGACGGCGCCGATGTGCGCGATCGCGTGCGAGGCGACGGCGACCTCCGGCGACATCGGCAGGAAGATCGCGACGCGATCGCCTTCGACGACGCCGAGCGCGACGAGCTGCTCAGCGAGCCGGGTCACGTCGTGCGAGAGCTCGGCGAAGGTCAGCGTGCGGCGCGAGCCGTCCTCGCCGAGCCCCACGGCCGCGACGGCGTGCGGGCGCCGCTGCGCCCAGCGGTGGACGCAGTTGCGCGCGATCGAGATGCGCCCGCCGGTGAACCACGTCGTCCATTCGGGCCCGCGTGAGTCGTCGTAGACCTGGTCCCACGGTCGGGAGAACTCGATCCCCAGGTCCTCGATGCAGAGCGGCCAGAACCAGCCCGGGTCCTCCTGCGAGCGGCGGACGAGCTCCGCGTAGTCGGCGACGCCCGCCTTGCGCACGAGCCGCGTGACGTTTGCGTGCTCGATCGTCGCCTCGTCGGGCGTCCACACCACGTCGCTCACGCGCGCAACCCTACTTGCGCGCTCGGGTTAGCGTCTGCTAACTTAGCGGCCGCTAACTTCGTGGGGAGGTACCCGAGCATGAAGCGTTTCGTGACGCCGGAGAACAAGAAGTGGTGGACGCTCGCGGCCGTATCGGTCGGGCTGTTCATGATCATGCTCGACAACACGGTGGTGAACGTCGCGCTGCCGTCGATCCGGCGCTCGCTCGGCATGAGCCTCGAGGGCCTCGAATGGATCGTCGCCGGGTACGCGCTCACCTTCGCCGCCTTCATGCTGATCGGCGGCAAGCTCGCTGACTTCTTCGGCCGCCGCCTGATCTTCATGGTCGGCCTCACGGTCTTCACCGGCGCCTCGCTCGCCTGCGGGCTCGCGCCGAACGGCGGGTTCCTGATCGGCGCCCGTGTGGTGCAAGGGCTGGGCGGCGCGATGATGAACCCCGCGACGCTCTCGATCATCACTGCGACATTCCCGCCGCGCGAGCGCGGCAGGGCGATCGGCATCTGGGCCGGCGTCTCGGCCATGGCGCTCGCGATCGGCCCGCTCGTCGGCGGCCTCCTGACGGAGCACGTCAACTGGAACTGGATCTTCTTCGTCAACGTGCCGTTCGGCATCGCCGGGCTCTTCTCGATCCCGATCTTCATCGACGAGTCGCGGGACGAGTCCGCGGAGCAGCGGCTCGACCTGCCCGGACTCGTCGCCTCGGCGGTCGGGCTCTTCTCGCTGACCTACGCGTTCATCGAGGCGAACAACTACGGCTGGTCGTCGACGCGCATCCTCGGGGCGTTCGCGGTCGCGGCCGTCGCGCTCGTCGTCTTCGTGCTGCTCGAGCGGCATCAGCGTGCGCCGATGCTCGACCTCTCGCTGTTCAAGAACCGCACGTTCTCCGGCGCGAACGGCTCGATGCTGTTCGTCGGCCTGGCGATGTTCGGCACGTTCTTCTACGTCTCGCTGTACATGCAGAACGTGCTGGGCTACTCGCCGGTCCAGGCGGGCGCGAGCTTCCTGCCGACGACGGTGCTGATCATCCTGATCGCGCCGCGCGCCGGCGCGCTCACCGACAAGGTTGGTTCGCGCTGGCTGGTCGGCGGCGGGATGACGCTTCTCGCGGGGATGCTCTTCTACTACACGCAGCTCGGCGCCCACGAGAGCTTCTGGGCCCTGCTGCCCGGCCTTCTGCTCGGCGGCGGCGGCATGGGCCTGACGATGACGCCGACGACTGCGGCCGCGATGAGCGCCGTCGCGGTCGACAAGGCCGGCGTCGGCTCGGCGGTCCTCAACTCGGCCCGCCAGGTGGGCGGCTCGCTCGGGATCGCGATCATGGGCTCGATCGTCGTGGGCAGCAGCAGCTACCTCGTCGGCTTCCACGACGCGTTGCGCGTGGGCTCGCTCCTCTGCCTCGTCGGCGCGGGCGTCGCGGTGACGGCGATCCGCAAGATCGAGCATGCGCACGCACCGCAGCCGACGCCGGCAATCGAGGCGGCGTGACGCAGACCAAGCAGCGGCTGACGGCGCAGGCGCGGCGGCAGGCGGTGCTCGACACCGCCTGCCGTGTGTTCTCGCGCTCGAGCTACCGCGGCGCGACCACCGCCGAGATCGCACGCGAGGCGGGCATCTCGGAGCCGATCCTCTACCGGCACTTCGGTTCGAAGCGCGACCTGTATCTCGCCTGCCTCGACGAGGCGTGGGCGAGCTTCCGCGCCGTCGCCGAGCGCACGATCGCCGAGGACCCGCTGAAGTGCCTCGGCGCGATCGCCGACGCCTACATGGCGAAGGGCAAGAAGATGCGGCTGATCGACCTGTGGATCCAGGCGCTGACGGTCTCGGCCGAGGACAAGGTGATCGCGGCTGCGCTGCGCCGCCAGGTGCGCGAGGTGCACGAGTTCTTCGCCGAGGTGATCCGCGACGGCCAGCGCCGGGGCTCGGTGCACGCAGACCGCGATGCCGTGGCCGAAGCCTGGCTCTTCGTCGCCGGCGGCCTGCTCGCGACGATGGACAGCCGCCTCGGCGGCGTGCTCGGCGACGATCTCGAGCGCGTGCGCGCCGAGCGGCGCCGCTGGATGCATCCCTAGGAGGGATTGGCGGAACGCNNACGCAGCATCGGGACGCCCAGCACGGCCCGGGGGCTCAACCTGGTGTTGCGCCAATTCCTCCTAACCAGCCCCCTGACGTGGAAAAGCCCCGGCTGCGGCACCCGGGGCTCTCCCTGGTCAGGCGGGGCGCCGGTTGGGCGTCTCCGAAAGGCAATGGCTCTGCGGCCCAGCCGTACCTTCGGTGTTGTCGCCTCTGGCGCTCCCCCTACACTCGGCCTGGCGTCCGGCCGTGGTGCAAGGTGGGCTCACTGTACGAGTGTTTTTCGGGTCTGTCAAGTACCTCGGTCAAGTGATTTGAGCAATCGCTACTTGACCGGGAAACACCCGCAGTCATGCCTCTTTCGAGGGACTGTCCTTTTCAGGGGATTGCATTTGAGTGAAGCGTCCGGCATGCTGGGCGAGCCGTATGACTCCTCGCGCCGCACGAGCGAGTTCCACCTCAGCGCCACGTGCGCCTCGCCTCGGCGAGCGCCTGCGCCAGTTGCGCGTGGCCGCAGGCCTCACGCAGACCGACCTCGCAGGGGAGCGGTTCTCGAAGGAGTACATCTCGCAGATCGAGCGCCGCAAGACGCGCCCGACCGCGGAAACCGTCGAGTGGCTCGCGCTTCGGCTCGGGATCGACGCGGGCTTCCTCGCGAACGGCGTTTCGACCGACGATCGCGCGAAGGCGGAAACGATCCTCGCGCGCGCCGACGCGCTCCTGCAGGAGCACGAGCTCGACGCGGCGATCGAGGAGTACACGCGGGCACTGCCTGCGGTTCTGGGGACCGGCGCGCCCGAGCTGCACGTTCGCGCGCTGAACGGCGAGGCAATGGCGCGCGCCGAGAACGGCGACGTCAAGGGGGGCCTCGCTCTGCTCGCGGAGTCCCGCGCTCTCGTCGAGGGGGAAGGGTTCTGCGACGTCGACCGCGCCGAGGTGCTCTACCGGCTGGGGGTGTGCCGGTACCTGCTGTCGAGCATCTCGACCGCCGTCGCGCTCTTCAACGAGGCGCTCGCGCTCGCCGAGCGCACCGATCTTCCCTCCGACAAGCTGCGCCTCAGCATCTTCGCCTGGCGCTCGGCGTGCTATCGCCGCCAGCGCGACTACGAGGCCTCGCGCGAAGACGTCGAGCGCGCGCTCGAGCTCGCCGAGGCGCTGCAGGATGCACGGGCGCTCGGCGCCGCGTACTTCCAGGCCTCGCTGCTCGCCGAGCGCGACGGCCACTACGTTCTCGCCCGCACCTATGCGGAGCAGGCGAAGTCGCAGTATGAAGAGCTCGCCGACCGCGCGAACGTCGGCCGGCTGATGAACAACCTGGGTGCGGTCGAGTTCCTGCTCGGCAAGCCCGAGGTCGCAGTGGCGCATTTCAAGGAGGCCTTTGCGGTCGCGCTCGAGCTCGGACGCGACGAAGAAGCTGCCAAGGCCGTGTCGTCGCTCGCGCAGGTCCATCTCCGCACCGGCGACGTCAAGAAGGCCGAGGAGCAGGCCGTGCAGGCGCTCGAGATCATCGGCGAGCGCGAGGACATGCTCGACGAGATCGGGAACGCTCGGCTCGTGCTCGGCCGCGCGCTGCTCGAGCAGGACCGTCTCGACGAGGCGGAAGCGGCGTTCGCGCAGTCGGAGGACGCCTTTGTGAAGTTGTCGTCGACGTCGCACCGTGCAGCCGCCTGGGTGGCGCAGGGCGATCTCGCAACCAAGCGTGGGGACGAACGGCGCGCCGCGGTGCTCTACCGCCGTGCTGCCGAATCGCTCCAGGACTTCAGGTTCTAGGGAAGGAGGTGTTCACTGTGGCAAACCTGTATGCAAAGCTGGCTCGCCGGCGCACGCTCGTTCTGCTGGCATCGGTCGTCGTGGCGGTCGTGCTCGGCAAGATCGGGCATCCCTTCGGGCTCTGGGACGGACCGGCGTGATCAAAGGCCCCTCCGGCGCGCGCGCTCCCACGGCAGTTCGAGCGAGCAGCAGTCGGAGTGGGTCAGGTCTTTGCGGCTGACCTGCGCATGAGGATGCGCAGGTCGTGCAGGACGTCCTTGGCGTGGACCCGCGCGCCGTAGAGGACACGTTCCTTGCCGGTGGGATCGACGAGCGCCGTGTAGGCGAGGTGATCGACGAGGCCTGCCGACTCCTGGACGCTGAGGACGTTCCACGCCGTCCAGACCCGGCGTAGCTCGGCGCGCGTGCCGATCAGGTAGTGGAACTGCGGCAGCAGGTGCATCCGCTGCGCGTACGAGCGCACAGCCGCCGGCGTGTCACCCTTCGGGTCGACGCTGACGGCGAGCACGCGCACGCGGCTCACGGTGGGGCCGAGCGACCGAAGGGCCGCGTTCAGGTTCTGTGTGATCAGCGGGCAGACGTCGGGGCAATGCGTGTAGAGAAACGTCACGAGGACGTACCGCCCGCGTTGCGCGGCGAGCGTCACCGGCTTCCCGGCTGCGTCGTGCAGCTGGATCGGCGGCGCGGTGTGCGGCGGCGACACCGTGCCGCCGGCAAACGTCTGCTTCGGCGCCGGCGGCGGCACGTCGAGCTTGGCGGCCGAGCTCCCGCAGCCGGCGAGCGTGGCGGCGAGCAGAACGAGCGGGGCAAAGCGCGGCATGCGAGCGAACGCTAGCGGCAGGGCTGTTCTTAGCCGGCGCCGTCGGACGAGCCGACGCGCTCGACGACCACCTGCGGGATCCGTGCACGGGGCGAGAGGCGCAGGCACATCCGCACGATCTCCGCGCAATCCTCGGGCTGGATCATCTCGTCGGCAGCGAACCCGGCCCACTCGGCCATCGGCGTGTCGACGAAGCCCGGGCAGATCGCGATCGCGCGCACACCGTCGCTGTCGAGCTCGGCGTTCTGCGACCGCGTCAGCGCGATCACCGCCGCCTTCGTTGCGCCGTAGACGGTGAGCCCGGGCGTCGCCGTCGTACCGGCGATCGACGCGAGGTTGACGATCCACCCCTTGGTCTCCCTGAGCAGTGGGATCGCTTCGCGGCTGACGAGCAAGAGGCCGCGCAGGTTGATGTTCAGCTGCAGGTCGATGTGCTTGGTCTGCAGTGACTCGACCGTGCCGGCGATCCCGATGCCTGCCGAGTTGACGAGCACGTCGAGGCCGCCGTAGCGGTCCTTGTGCTCGGCCACGACGCGGACGCAGTCCTCTTCCTTGCCCATGTCGGCCGTCAACGCCTGCGCCCCCAGCTCTGCCGCGGCGGCTTCGATCTTCTCGGCCGTCCGCGACGCGAGTGTCAGCTCGAACCCCTCCTCGCGCAGCATGCGCGCGATCGCCAGGCCGATGCCCGACGAGCCGCCGGTGACGAGTGCGCTCGGCATGCCGCGAGCCTAAAGGACTCGCCGCCTCTGACGCGAACCGAGCGCGAGTACGACGTTCCTCTCCCCTGGCGGCGGCGGCTCTCCCTGGGCCGCCGTTGTCACGTTACGGTGCGGGAGTGAAGCTCACCGACCTCGCGACGGCGGGTGGCTGCGCGGCCAAGTATTCGGCTTCGCGGCTCGAAGAGCTGCTCCGCGGCTTCGTTCCCGCCGAGGCGGAGAATCTGCTCGTCGGGCTCGACCCGGCAGACGACGCCGCGGTGTACAAGCTCGACGACGAGCGCGCGCTCGTCTTCACCATCGACTTCTTTCCGCCGATCGTCGACGACCCCGACGACTTCGGAGCCATTGCTGCGACGAACGCGCTCAACGACGTGTTCGCGATGGGCGGCGCGCCGCTGCTCGCGCTCTCGGTGGCGGCGTTCCCCGAGGAGCTGCCGACCGAGGTTGTGCGCGCGATCTTCGACGGCGCCGATCGCCAGGTGCGCGCCGCGGGCGCGATCCTTGCCGGCGGCCACACGATCCGCGACGCCGAGCCGAAGTACGGTCTCGCGGTCGTCGGCACCGTCTCCCTTGGCGGCATCTGGCCAAAGGCGGGCGCGCGGGCCGGCGACGCGCTCTACCTGACGAAGCCGCTCGGCACCGCGCTCGTCCTCGGCGGCGCGAAGCGCGGGCTCGCGGACGCCGCCGAGGCCGTGCGTTGGATGCGCACGCTGAACAAGGATGCCGCCGACGTGCTGCGCGCGTTCTCGCCGAACGCCGTCACCGACGTCACCGGCTTCGGTCTGGCGGGGCACGCGCGCGAGATGGCGACGCGCAGCGGGGTGCGCATCGCGCTCTCGGCCGAGCGGTTGCCCGCGCTCGACGGCGCCCTCGACGCCGCGCGCGCAGGCGTTTCGACCGCAGGCACGCGCAACAACCGCGAGTACGCGGAGCTCGAAGTCGGCGACGTTGCGCCCGAGCTCGTCGAGCTCGCGCACGACCCGCAGACCGCGGGCGGCCTCCTTGTCTCGCTGCCGCGCGAGCAGGGGCTGGCGCTCGAAGCGGAGTTCGCGCGCGCGGGCCTGTTTCTGGCGCGCGTCGGCGCGGTCGAAGCGGGCGCGGGGGTCGCGCTTTCCTAGGCGAGGTCGCGGCGGCGGCGCTGCACGCGCTTGCGCCGTTCGGCGAGCTCGGTCTCCAGCTCTTGCAGCGCCGAGAGCCGACGGCGGACGAGTGCGAGCTGGGTCTCGATGTGCGGGAGCGTCTCGTCCAGCAAAGCGAGCTGCTCCTCGCGTGAGTCGGTCTCGTTGAAGCGTCGGCGAATGTCGGCGCGGCCGTCTTCCGCCGTGATCATCGAGCGCAGCTCGTCCAGTGACAGGCCGAGCAGGTCACGCAGCCGGGTCAGCTCACAGAGGCGCTCGACGTCCGCCTCGGTGTAGACGCGGTGCTTGCCCTGTTCGCGCTCGCTGCGCGGTAGAAGCCCCAGCTCCTCGTAATAGCGGATCGTGCGCGGCGTGACATCGCTCCGCTCCGCGATCTCCCCGATCCTGAGCGTCATGCGGCACGCTCGAAGGCCGGCTCGCGGTCGAGCTCGCGCACGTGCGCGGGGCGAAGCATCGAGATGCCTGCGCCGAGCAGCGAGATCGCCGCTAGCACCCAGAGCGCCAGGTGCATGTTCGAGATGAACGGCTGCAGCTGCTGCGGCGAGAGCCCCGACGTGACGCCCGAGAAGATCTTGAAGAGCACGTCCTTCGGCACGGCGGCGGTGACGATCGCCATCACGAACGCGATCGAGATCACCGCGCCGGTGTTCTGCAGCATCACGCGCACACCGGCGGCGACGCCGCGGCGGTGCACCGGCACGACACCCATCATCGCGGCGGTGTTCGGACTGTTGAACATGCCGGAGCCGATGCCGACGAGCGCGAGCCACACTGCGCTCCAGACGTACGGCGTGTTCGACTGCAGCATCGTCATCCCCGCGAGACCCACCGCGGAGAGGAGCATCCCGGCCGCTGCGAGCGAGCGCGAGCCGTGGCGGTCGGCGATCGCGCCGGCGATCGGTGAGGCGAGCAGCATGCCGACGGCGAGCGGCGCGAGCTCGAGCCCCGCCATGATCGGCGACTGGCCTTGCGGCCCCTGGAAGTAGAAGACGAACAGGAACATCAGCGCGAAGCGCGAGAGGCCGTTCAGGAAGGCAGCCGCGGACGCGGCGGTGAAGAGCCGGTCGCGGAAGAGCTCCAGGTCGAGCATCGGCGCGCGGCCGCGCCGCTCGACGACGACAAACAGCGGCAGCAGGATCACGGCGGCGGTCAGCCCGGCGATCACCAGCCAGTTGCTCCAGCCGCTGAGACCGCCCTTCGAGAGCGCCAGCACGAGCCCGGTCAGCCCGACGACGAACGTCGCCACGCCGAGCAGGTCGAGCCCGCGCTCCTCGCTGCGGCCGGACCGCTCCTCCAGCACGAGCGCGCCCCAGATGCAGCCCACGAGCCCGAACGGGACGTTGAACCAGAAGACCCACGGCCACGCGATTGCGACGAGCGCGCCGCCGAGCACCGGGCCGATCACGAGCCCGACCGCGGCGACCATTGTGTTCGTGCCCATCGCGAGCCCGAGCTCGCGCCGGGGGAACGCGTCGGTGACGAGCGCCGCCGCGTTCGCGAACAGGAACGCCCCGCCGACGCCCTGGACGACGCGCCAGAGGATCAGCTCCGTGCCGGTGGCCGCGAACCCGGCGCCGAGCGACGCGGCGGAGAAGAGCAGGAAGCCGAGCACGTACGCGGTCTTGCGGCCGAAGAGATCGGAGAGCCGTCCCGCCGTTAGCACGAGCACGGTCGAGACGATCATGTAGACGAGGATCACCCACACGAGCTGCAGCAGCGTCGTGTGGAGGCTGCGCTCGAGATCGGGCAGCGCGATGATCAGCGTCCCGGAGTTGATCGTGGCGAGCAGCATGCCGAGGCTCGTGCACGAGAGCACCCACCACTTGTAGTGGGGCGAATGGCGGCGGGTCGAGAGGAAGCTCATCTTTACGTCAACGTCAGATTAGCTTAGCGCGGGCGCTCCCCCGCACGGCGGCTACAGTTCCGCCCAGATGGAAGCCGGCGCCCCGCCGCTCGCGCGCATGCGCGCCTTCGCGCTCTCGGCCGCGGGATTCCGTCGGCTGGCCCTGGCGAACGCGGCGATGCTGGTGCTGATCATCGCGACGGGCGCGACGGTGCGCCTGACGGGCTCCGGGCTCGGTTGCGAGCACTGGCCCGGCTGCGCACCGCATCACTTCGAGCCGAAGAGCTACCACAGCTACATCGAGTTCTCGAATCGCGTGATCGCGTTCATCACGATCCTCGTCACGCTCGCGACGTGGGTGCTCGCACCGCTGCTGCGTCGGCTCGCGTTCGTCGTCTTCTTCGGGACCCTGCTTCAGGCGCCGCTCGGCGCGCTGACGGTGCACTTCCATCTCAACCCCTGGTTCGTCCTCTCGCACTTCCTGCTCTCGATCGTCGTGCTGACGCTCGGCGTCGTGCTCGCGATCGAGACCCGCGCGCGCGCACGAACATCGTTGCCGCCCTGGGTGCCGCGGCTCGGGCTCCTCGTCGGGTTCGCGGCTGTCGTTCTGATCGTGAGCGGCACGTTTGCGACCGCCTCCGGGCCGCATCCGGGCAGCGCGGTCGTGCGCCGTCTCTGGTCATTCCAGCCGGCCGTGTACTGGCACGTTCGCGCGACCGCCGTCTTCGGCATCTTGTTCGCGCTGCTGCTCGTGTGGCTCGTGCGCAACCGTGCGCCCCAGGTGCGCGGCGCGCTCGTCCTCCTCGGCCTGCTGGCCGTCCAGATGGTGATCGGCGAGACGCAGTACCGCACGCACCTGCCGTGGTGGCTCGTGCTCGGTCACGTGACGCTCGCCGCGACGGTGTGGGTTGCCGTCACCGCCTTCGTCTTCAGCCTTTGGCGGCCGCGTAGGATGAGCGAGTGACGGAGCTGCGCATGGAATCCCGGCCCGACCTGGAGCGCCCGGTGCTGATCGCGGCCTTCCGCGGCTGGAACGACGGCGGGCAGGGAGCGTCGCTCGCCGGCGCGTATCTCGCGCGCGCGTGGGCGGCGCAAGAGTTCGCGTCGATCGATCCCGAGAACTTCTACGACTTCCAGGCAACGCGGCCGATGGTCACACTCGTCGACGGTTACATGCGCAAGGTCGAGTGGCCGGAGAACACGTTCATGCACGCTCCGCTGCCCGGCGCCGGGCGCGACGCGATCATCCTGCTGGGCGTCGAGCCGAACCTCCGCTGGCGCACGTTCTCGGAGCTGATCACGGGCCTGGCACAGGACTTCCAGGTCGAGCTCGTGATCACGCTCGGCTCGCTGCTCGCCGACGTGCCGCACACGCGGCCGTCGCCCGTGACCGGCAGCGCGACCGATCCCGAGCTGATCGATCAGCTCGGCCTGCAGGCGTCCCGCTACGAGGGCCCGACCGGGATGGTCGGCGTGCTGCACGACGCCTGCTCGCGCGCCGGGCTCAAGTCGGCGAGCCTCTGGGCGGCGGTTCCGCACTACGTCTCGCTGACCCCTTCGCCGCGTGCGGCGAAAGCGCTCGTCGACCGTCTCGGCGATCTGCTCGGTGCAGATGTCGACACGGTGGAGCTCGACGAAGCCGCCGACGCGTATGCGCAGCAGGTCAGCGAGGCGGTCGCGACGGACGAAGAGACGTCCGCGTACGTGCAGGATCTCGAGCGCCGGGTCGACGACCTCGTCGACGAGGAAGATCTGCCGTCGGGCGACTCGATCGCGGCCGAGCTGACGCGCTTCCTGCGCGAGCGCGAGAACGACCAGGGCGACGACGACGTCGCCCGCGAGCACTGACCGCGTCTAGCCGAACGTGAACGAGTAGGCCTGGATGCCGCGCGAGAAGCGCAGCTCCAGGAGCGCCGACTCCGACCGGTTCGACGAGCGAACGGTGTAGAGGCGCTGTGCGTTCACGTCGATCGTGCCGGCGAGCTTGCCGTCGATCAGCGCGTGGACGGTGCCGTGGCCGCCGAGGACGATGTAGACGTTCTTCGCCTGGAAGCGCAGGCGCAGGCGCGCGTTCGCGCCGGCGACGATCGACTCGGAGCCGACGCGCCACAAGCCGTCGTACGAGAGCGTGTCGTCGGGAATCGTCGCGGCGAAGTGGTAGCGAGTGCTGACGTTCGGCACCGGTCTCGTGCCGACGTAGTTCGACAGGCGCGCGTAACCCAGGTAGCTCTCGGGTGTCAGCAGGCCCGTCGGCGTCATGTCGGCTAACTGCCGCGCGTGGGGGCCGTTGTCCGCGAGCAGCCTGCGGATCAGCGCCTCTGTCTGGGGATATTCGCCCTCGCCGAAATGCGTGTGGCGAACGTGGCCTTGTTTGTCGATCAGATACTCGGCCGGCCAGTACTCGTTCGCGTAGTTGTCCCAGGTCTTGTACTTGTTGTCCTGCATGACCGGGTAGGTGATGCCGAGACGCTTGACGGCGGCCTGCACGTTTGAGGTGACGTGTTCGAATGCGAACTCCGGTGTGTGCACGCCGATGATCACGAGCCCTTTGGCGTGGTAGGTCGCGTACCAGGCCTTCAGATGCGGCAGCGTGCGCAGGCAGTTGATGCACGAGTATGTCCAGAAGTCGACGAGCACGACTTTGCCGCGCAGCTGCGCGAGCGTGAGCGGCTTCGTGTTGATCCACGCCCCGTCCGCATGCAGCGGCGGCGCGACGCCGTAGTCGGGCAGGCTGCCCTTCGGCGTCTTGCTGACGGCAGCGAGCGCCTGGCCGCCGCCGCGAACCTTCGCAAGCTCGCGCTTGGCCGTCGAGTTGTTC
This sequence comes from Actinomycetota bacterium, assembly GCA_003136795.1. Taxonomy (GTDB): domain Bacteria; phylum Actinomycetota; class Thermoleophilia; order Gaiellales; family Gaiellaceae; genus PALSA-600. Next base: position 5,140 of record PLDP01000059.1, on the reverse strand, counting down.
TCGAGCTTGTTCTGCAGGAACGAGGTGTAGCCCGGCGTCAGCGTCGCGAGGTTGTCGTCGAGGTGGAAGACCAGACCGAGCGCGACGGCGGCCAGTACAGCGCCGGAGACGATCCGCACCGTCTCGGCGTGCCTGCGTAGCCGGGCGGAGGCCTCGAGGCCGCCGCGTGCGATCACGAGCATCGGCAGCGCGGCGCCGGCGGCGTAGGCGAGCGTCAGCAGGATGGCGCGGAAACCGACGGAGTTGTTCGCGGCGACGACCGTGACCGTCGCGAGCACGGGGCCGGCGCAGGGCACGAAGACGAGGCCGAGTGTCGCGCCGAAGAAGAAGCCGCCGCCGACGCCGCTCGGCCGGAAGCGCGAGAAGATCGCGAGCGGCCGCTCGATGAGGAGCGCCGCGCGCGGAATCAGCAGCATCGCGGCCATCACGAAGAGCAAGACGATCGCGGCGTTGCGCAGAAAGTCCTGGGGGAGGCCGAGCTGGTCGAGGAGCCAGGAGGCGAAGAGGGTGAAGACGGTGAAGCTCGCGACGAGCCCGGCGACGATGCGGAGCGGCTTGCGCCCGGAGGCGCCGCCGGCGAGGAGGATCGGCAGCACCGGCAAAACGCACGGCGAGACCGCGGTGACGACCCCCGCGAGAAACCCGATGGCAAGCAGGATGAGCATCCGTTACCGACCCAGTCTGCAGGTGTTTCGTTACGACGGCCCTGGCGGTTTGAGCCGTGTCCTACCTCAGAGGCAGGACACGTCCCGAAGGGCCAGGCTAGGCCGCGTCTTCGGTGGGCACGGCTTGTTCTGCCGGTGCCGGCGCCGGTGCTGGGACCGCTGGGACCTCCGCACCGCTGCCGTTTGCGGCTGCGGTTGCGGTTGCCGGAGCTCCGCCCGCCTCCGCCGGCTTCTTGCGCCTGCGGCGGCGCTTCTTCGGCGCCCCCGGCTGGCCCTCGCCGCCTCCGCCGCCTTCGGCGGCGGCTTCCGTGCCCGTTATCTGCGTCGCGCCGCCCGTCGCCTCGGTGCCCGTCTTCTTCTTGCGCCGCCGCCGGCGGCGCGCGCGAGACGGGCCCGTCTTCGGTTGCGGCAGGTTGTCCGCGATCCAGCCGGCGACCTCCTGGATCGTGCCGAGCCGCTCGCGCGCCGCCTCGAGCAGCTGCGTCGAGCGCGGCGTGTAGCCCTCGGCGGACGCGAGCAGCGCCGCGCCCACCTCGTGCGGCATCTCGAGCGCGGCGTTGACGAGCTTCGCAGCGTTCTCCTCGTGCCGATGGCCGCGCGAGTTCGCGAGGGCGCCGAGCAGCCGTTTTGCGTCCGGGTACTCCTGCGAAGCCTTGCGGTCGAGCTGCTTGCGTACCGCGCGCGAGAGCTTCCAGGTCCAGCGCGCGAGGATCTGTTCCGGCGCGTCCGCTTTCCCGTCGGCGATCGCGCGCAGCATGATCCTCACGCCGGCCGCACGATCCTTCTCCCACGGCGGCGCCAGTGTGACGAGCGTGACGAGATCGTCGAAGTCCGCGCGCTCGACCTTCATCGAGACGCGGTCGGCGAGCGCGATCAGCCGCAGCCGCCGGTTCGGGTTCTGCGCCGCGCACGTCGACAGGAACGTCTCCATCGCCCGCTTCGACGCGCCGCGCGCGGTCAGCTTCTCGACGAACGCCGCGCGCTCGTCGAAGCGCAGCTGGCGCCCGGCGATCTCGCCCCAGAACTCCTGCTCGTCCCCGTCGAGAAACTTCGGATCGACGCGCTGCCACTCGCGCGTAATCACCACCTTGCGCCGCAGAACGTCGGGCGTGACCGGCACGAGCCACGCCACCGGCGTCAGCTTGCGCCGCGCCCGGCGCTGCGTGCGACGACGCGGGGCGGGCGTCACGCGCGCGCCTTCGCGATAGAAGTCTGCGTCGAGCAGCGAATGCAGCGACACGACGCGCTCGTTGTGCGTGGCGGCCTTCGGCGTGAAGTCGACGACGATGCCTGCCTCCTTGCGCGGATGGATGCGCATGATGCGGCCGATCCGCTGCTGGTAGACGCGCTTCGACGCCGTCGGCGCGAGATGCATGACGATCGTCGCGCGAGGCGAGTTCCAGCCTTCGGCGAGCAGCATCGCGTTGATCAGCACGTCGATCTCGCCGCGCTCGTAGGCGGCGAGGATCTCGGCGAGCTTGACGGGCGGCGTGCGGCCCGACACGGCCTCGGCCTTGATGCCCGCCGCGCGGAAGGCGGTCGCGAGGTTGTAGGCGTGGTCGACGCCGGCCGCGTAGACGATGCCCGGCGTGTCGCCGAACCGCTCGCGATAGAGCGTCGCCGCCGCCATGTTCAAAGCCTCGTGGTCGAGGGCCTGCGCAAGAGCGCGCTCCTCGAAGTCGCCGCCGACGATCGGCACCTGGTTGATCGCCGCCACCGGCGGAACACGCAGGCAGCGCAGCGGCGCGATCAACCCGCGGCGCGCGGCGTCCGCCAGCGGCAGGTCGTCGACCGACGCCGGGAAGACGTCCGAGACCTGCTTCGCGATCAGCTCCTCGGTCGCGGTCATGCCGATGTAGATCGGCGCGCTGAGCGAACGGATCGCCGTCGACGTCTTCTCGCCGAGCGCGGTGTGCGCCTCGTCGCAGATGACGAGCTGGTAGGCGTCGCGCGCGATCTCGTCGACGTGCCGTGCGAACCACGCGTAGGTCTGGATCGTGATCGGGTTCGCCGGCCGCGGCGCCGTGTGGCCCGTGAGCACCGCGTCGTGGAAGCGGTCGCCGTAGCCGTGCTCGGTCAGGTCGCGACGGAACTGGTCGACGAGCAGGCGGCGGTGCGTGAGGATCAGGACGCCCTCGGTGCGCGCCGCCTCGACGAAGCCGGACGCAGCGATCGTCTTGCCGGATGCGGTCGGGTGGCGGAAGCGGTAGCGGCGGATCGCGCCGGGATCGACTTCGATCGGCAGCGGCTCGACGACGTCCTCGTCAAGCTCGACGTCCGGATCGAGCTCGAGCTCGTCCTCCGGTTCGTCCTCCTCGTCCGGCTCGTCGTGCCCGTTGCCGTTCTCGCCCTTTTGGGCGGCGGCGATCAGCTCGGTGAGCATCCCGGCGAGCGCGTCGACCTGATGGCGGCGCAGCTCGGTGCCGGAGGCGAGATGCGGCGGCTTCTCCGAGAGGACGCGTTCGAGCCCGAGCAGGAGGGCGTAGCGCACCTTCCACTCCGGTGACGGCGAGTCGCCGCCTGCGCCCAGCTCGGCGAGCCCGTCGTCGAGCGCGCGCCGCCGGGCGGTCCTGGGCGCAAGGACGACGTCCGGATCCTCATCGGGACGTAGGAAGGGCTCGCCGGCCCATGACTCGGCGCGGAGGGCGTCGGCCCGAATGGCCGCCGCCTCCTCCGATTCGCTCGGAGAGTGCGTAATGGTTTCTGCCAATGCCTGCGGCACGTCTGTGGTGCCGCCTCCTCAAAGGGTGCGCCCGCGGGGTTCAATCCCCGTCTCGCAGTGCGCAGGGCGCAGGATAGCCGATGTGCCGGACCGCCGTCGGTCGGTCTTGCCGAGGCTGAATACTGCGGGAATGGAGCCTGGAGCCTGGAAGCGGCCGTCCCCGCGGCTGCGCCACGTCCGCCACATCGAGGCGCTCGTCCCGACCGCAGCCGGCGCCGCCGCGGCGGCGATTTTGCTGGCACTGGAGGTGAGCGCGCTCGCTGCGATCGGCGGCGCGCTCGCCGTCCTCGTGGCCGGGGCGGTCCTCGACGTGCTCCTCCAGCGCCGCGTCGGCGCTTGGGGCTACCTGGAGCGTGAGGACGACCTGCTCGTCCGGCGCGGGCTGATGGTCCACCGCCTGTCGGTCGTGCCGTACGGCCGCATGCAGTTCGTCGACGTGACGGCCGGGCCGATCGAGCGCTCCTTCGGTCTCGCCACGGTGCGCCTGCACACGGCCGCCGCCGCGACCGACGCGCGCATCCCCGGGCTCGAGGCGGCCGAGGCGGCGCGCCTGCGCGACCAGCTCGCGGCGCTCGGCGAGGCGAACGCGGCCGGTCTGTGAACGGCTGGCACCGCCTGCACCCGTTGTCGCCGGCGGTGCGCGCGGGACGGGGGCTGATCGCAGTCGGGTTCATCTTCGTGCCGACGCTCGTCTCCGGCGGGACGAGCAAATCGGATGTCGTCTGGCACGTGTTCGCGGTCTGCGCGCTGATTGTGCTCGGCGTCGTGTCGTGGCTCGTGACGCGCTGGCGGATCGACGGCAACGACCTTCGGATCGAGACCGGCCTCCTGCGCCGCAGCTCGCTGCGCTACCCGCTCTCGCAGGTGCAGGCGATCGACACCGTGCGCCCGGGCATCGCGCGCGCCCTCGGCCTCGCAGAGCTGCGGCTGCGCATGGGCGGCACGGGAGGGGCCGCGCGCCTTGCCTACCTGCCGGTCGTGCAGGCGAACGAGTTGCGTGCGCGCTTGCTCGCCTTGTCTCAGGGCGCGCACGAGCAGACCCCCGAGCCGGACGACCGCGAGCTCGTGCGCGTGCCGACGGGGCGCATCGCCGCATCGCTCGTCCTGAGCGCGCCTGCGGTGGTGCTTGTCGTCTACGTGATCGCGCTTGGCGTTTCCGCGTCAGTCGACCCGAGGCTTGCTCGCGTCTTCGCCGGTGCGACGCTGCCGTTCCTGATCGGCGGCATCGTCGCGCTCTGGCGCCGCTTCAACCGCGCCTTCAACGCAACCGTCGCCGAGGCGCCCGAAGGGCTGCGCATGCGCGCGGGGCTCGTCGAGACGACCGCGGAGACGATCCCGCGCGGGAGGGTGCAAGCGGTGCAACTCGTCGAGCCGCTGCTCTGGCGCCCGCTCGGGTGGTGCCGCCTCGATGTCGATGTCGCCGGCCGCGTTCACGATCACAACGACGCGGGGCGTGGGAAGCGGCGGCTGCGCACGATCTTGCCGGTCGGCACGCACGCCGAAGCGGCGCAGTTGCTCGCGCTGCTCGTGCCCGGGGCGCCGCCGGCGGAGCGCAGGCCGCCACGGCGCGCACGCTGGAAGTCGCCGCTGCGCTACCGCCACCTGTCATTCGGCTTCGACGAGCGGTATGCGGTCGCGACGGGAGGGCGCGTCGCGCGCATCGCATCGTGGGTGCCGCTGACGAAGGTGCAGAGCCTGCGGCGGATCGAAGGGCCGGTGCAGCGCAGGCTTGGGCTCGCGACCGTGTACCTCG
>PLDP01000249.1 GCA_003136795.1 Actinomycetota bacterium | reverse complement strand
CGATCTCCGACCTGAAGCTCGCCGCGATCGGTGTCTCGCGCGAGAAGATGCTCGAGCGCATCACGAGCGCGATGCGCTTCGCGGCCGAGCACGGCATTCACGCGGCGTTCTTCGGCGTCGACTCTTCGCGCGCCGAGCGCGACTTCTACGACCAGGTTTATTCGTCGGCCGTCGAGGCGGGCGCGAAGGAGGTCGTGGTCGTCGACACGCTGGGCATCGCCTCGCCCGAAGCGGTTGCGGAGCTCGTCGGCCACACCGTCGAGCTCGTCGACGTGCCTGTGCACTTCCACGGCCACAATGACTTCGGCGTCGCAACGGCTTCCGCCGTGGCGGCAGTGCGGGCGGGCGCCTCGTACGTGCACGGGACGATCAACGGCATGGGCGAGCGAGCCGGCAACGCGAACCTCGGCGAGGTCGCGCTGACGCTGCGCGCGCTCTACGGCGTCGAGTCGAACCTGCGGCTCGACCGCATTCGCGAGGTGTCTGCGCGCGTGCGCGAGCTGTCGGGCTACGAGCTCGAGCCGTGGAAGCCGGTCACCGGCGAGACGCTCTACCGCCGCGAGAGTGGCGCGGTCGCTTCGCAGTTCCACGATCCGCAGTCGATCGAGCCGTATTCGTCCGAGCTCGTCGCGACCGAGCGCTCGATCGTGCTCGGCAAGAAGAGCGGGCTCGACTCGATCCGCATCAAGGCGGACGAGCTCGGGCTCGACGTGCCCGAAGAGCGGCGCGCCGAGGTGCTGGCGGCGGTGAAGAAGCTGGGCGCGGAGCAGCGCCGCCTCGTCACCGACGACGAGTTCAGGGCAATCGTTGGCTGACCACGACGCGATCGTCGTCGGCTCGGGGGTCAATGGCCTGGCGTGCGCGGCGCTCCTGGCGAAGGGCGGCTGGAACGTTTGCGTCTTGGAGCGGAACGACTGGTTCGGCGGCGCGATCAAGACCGCCGAGATCACGGCGCCCGGCTTCAAGCACGACGTGTTCAGCGCGTGGCATCCGCTCTGGGTAGGCGGGCCGGCGCATGCGCAGCTCGGCGACGACCTCGCACGGCATGGGCTCGAGTACCTGAACACGGACTTCCCGACGGCAACGGCGTTCCCGGACGGAGAGAGCGCGTTCCTGTTGCGCACGGCCGAGGGTAACGCGGCGGAGCTCGGCGAGGAGTGGGGGCCGATGCTCGCGGGCTTCTTCCCGAACGCCGACCTCGCGTTCGGGATCCTCGGCACGGAGCTGTGGTCGCGCCACGGCGCGGGACTCGCGCTGAAGGCGATTCGCCGGTTCGGGCGTGCAGGCGCGCGCGACTTCGGGGGGCAGCTGCTGATCTCGGCGCGCGACTGGCTGGAGACGACGTTCGCATCGCCGAAGGCTCATGGCGTGCTGGCGCCGTGGGTGCTGCATACGGGCCTCGGCCCGGAGGCGGCGGGGTCGGGCTACATGGCGCAGGTGATCGCGGTCGCGGTGCAGGAGGGCGGCATGCCGATCCCGCGCGGCGGCGGCGCGAAGCTGGCGGAGGCGCTGGTGTCCTACATCCGCGCGCAGGGCGGCACGTGCGAGACGGGCGTGCGCGTGGAGCGTGTGTCGAGCGGCGGCGTTCGCACAGCCGACGGGCGGAGGCTGCTGGCCGAGCGTGCGGTGATCTGCAACGTCACGCCGACGCAGTTGTACGGCGAGCTGCTCGACGGCTTCCAGGAGTCGGCGAAGCGGTTCCGCTATGGGCGGAGCGAGCTGCAGATCCACTTTGCGTTGAACGAGCTGCCGAAGTGGGAGGGAGACGAGCGCCTCGGCAAGTCGGCGATCGTGCATCTGACGCCGGGCCTGGACGGAGTCTCGCGCGCAGTCAACGAAGCGGAACGCGGCCTGCTGCCCGCGGAGGCGACGGTCGTCGTCGGGCAACCGCTGACGATGGACGAGTCGCGCGCACCGGAAGGCAAGGGCCTGCTGTGGATCCAGCTGCAGGAACTGCCGTGGCACGTGAAGGGCGATGCCGCGGGCGAGCTCGACGTCGGCGACGGCACGTGGACGGAGGAGCTACGCGAGCGCTATGCGGACCGCATCCAAGCGCGTCTCGCGAAGCACATCCCGAACCTGGAGTCGTCGATCATCAAGCGCACGACCCTCTCGCCGGCCGACCTGCAGGCAGCGAACGTGAACCTCATCCACGGCGACCCGTACGGCGGCTCGCTGGCGCTTGACCAGAACTTCCTGTGGCGCGCGCAACACAAGACGCCGGTCGAGAACGTGTGGCACATCGGCGCGTCAACCCATCCGGGGCCTGGGCTTGGTGGTGGGTCAGGCGCGCTGGTTGCGAATCAGCTACTTGAACCACCGCTCCGGAAACGGATCGCCGCACGCTTCATGCATTGAGATGGGACGCCACACGTTGGATCAAGCTTCTGACTGAAGGTGTGACTCGGCTCCCGGTTGGCGACTCGGAGGTAGGACGGGTTCGCCTCTTCCTGGGTCGCAACCGGAAGGTCAACGTCCAGCGTCTGTCTCACTGACTGACGCTGTCGCCTCGCTATCGCGCGTCAACACACGCTTCCTGTTCTGCGGCGTACCTCGGTCTACCAGCCCGTCTACTTCGAGGATGCGAAGAGCGTCGTTTTCGCCGGCATCGGCGCTACCCTGATCATGTCGATTCGGAGTAAGCGCGCACGGCACGTTTGAGCCCGGCCGAACTCAGTGAAGCCCGTCGTGCAAGTGGCAACCTCGGTGGCCGACCGCGCAAGCCGTCGCAAGCCGAGGCCCGCGCTGCCGCACTCGACGAGCTCGTGCCGGCGGCGATCAAGTCGCTGGCTGCTCATCTCGGTGATGGAGATCCTGCGAGTTGGCGCGCTGCTCTTCGCGTTTTCGAGCAGGCGTTCGGCCGGCCGGTCGAGGTCGTCGAAGAGCATGATCCTGTTCCTTCCGATCCGTTCAAGGTGGCGGAGATGACCCGGGCGCAGCGCGATCGGCTGATTGCCCGCGTGCTCGACAAGTACCCGGACCTGTCCCCGCTCGCGTCTGGGTATGCGCAAGCAGAGGCAGTCAGCGTCGAGCCCGAGTAGCGAGAAGACGCAGTTGTTCCGTGGCAGGTGTCTAGCGGAACGTCCGTCCGCGGCGTACACCTGCCTCCGAGATCGCATTTCAACGTAGGGGAGAGGCGGCAAAATAAGAAAGCTCGTCGTGCGGACCGCGGTCGGTTGCGCGGCGCTGCTCCTTATCGGTGGAGGGGTTGCGTATGCGACCGGAACGATCGGGCCGTTCGTCGGTCCCGACGGAACGATCAGTGCGTGCGTCCAGAAGGACAGCGGCGACGTGCGGATCGTTGCGCCTGGGCACTCGTGCCGGGCTCGGGACGAGGTCTCGGTGAAGTGGAACCAGCACGGCATCCAGGGACCGAAGGGCGACATCGGACCGTCCGGGCCACCCGGGGCCTCGCCGGGGCCGGCCAACGTTTCAGTCGATTGCGCTGCGGGTCAAAGTGTCCAGCAGGCACTCGACGCGAATGCGAATGCGACGAGTGTGAACATCACGATCAACGGGACATGCACCGAGTCCGTGAATGTCGATCGGGACAACGTCAGCCTTAGTGCCGGGGCCGCCGGCGGCCTGACTAGTCCGATGTCTGGCGCGCCGGTGATCCAGGTCGAGGGGCGCCAGGTGCAGATCCAAGGGCTCGCGATCGCAGGCGGCACTGGCGTCTCGGTCAACGGAGGTTGGCTCCAAGCCACCGACGTGAACATCAGCGGCGGCTCCGCTGCCGTCACGGTTGACGGTGGCGGTGGCGGCAACGCGAGCGTGTTCAACTCGTCGCTCAGTGGTACCCAGAACGTCGTCGACGCGGGACCGGGCGGAGCCGTGCAGCTCGGCGGCGACAACGTGCAAGGAAGTAGCGGCGGCTTTGACATCTCGGTTTCCGCTGGCGGCACCGTCTCGGTTGGGCAGAGCACGATCAGCGGCGGACGGGACGGCGTGATCGCCAACCCCGGCGGTTCCGCACAGCTGTTCAACACCACCGTGAGCGACACGACGGAGAACGGTCTCTTCGCATTCGGCGGCTCGATCGTTGACAGTGGCGGCAGCATCACAGGAAGCGGAGGCGCCGGTGTCAGCACCTACGCAGGCGGCTACGCAGATCTCTCCTCGGGCGTGCGGATCGCCAACGACAACATCGGCGTCTCGACCTACGGCGGTCGAATCCTGTTGCAGGCTGGGGTCGTAATCGAGAACAACACCGGCGACGGAGTGCAAGTCTCGAGCTCGTCATCGGTGGCGGCGGAGGGCCCAGTCACGATCCAGAACAACAGTGGCAACGGCGTCCACATTCAGGACAACAGTGTGGCGTCGTTCGGGTCAGGCGATCAGATCACCGGCAACGGCGGCTTGGGGATCTTCTGCGACTCCTCGCCGGCGAATCCGCTGATCGTCGGCCCGCCGGCACCCGCAGGTGTCACCACGAACTGCAACCACGGCTAACGAGACGGATGGCGCACCTTCGGGTTCGGAGGTGCGCCATCCCTCGATCACGGTTTCTGTAGTAGGCGTGACGTCAGGCCGCAAATCGCCGACGACAAGCGGCAACGCTCGCCTGGCGAGTGTGCTTACGCCAGAGCTCAGCTTGCACAGTTGAAGCCGTCACGGCATGAAGCAGATCGTCTACTCGCCGTCCCAGGGTGAACGGGCCACCCCCGTCCGCGTCGAACTTGCCCCTAGCCACCGCTACGGGCTGCGCTCGCCACGTCCAAACCGCTTGGTCAGACGCATCCCCGCGCGCACCCCAATACGCATCAAGCCTCTAGCGGCCGACCGCGTAGCCCTGCGCGCCGCGCGGGTTCGCCGCCGCCTTGAGCATCCCGTCCGGGTCGCGGCCGGCCGCGCTCACGCGGCCGAGCGACCAGGGCGGCGACACCTCGACGTCGTGCCCGCGCTCACGCAGCCCCTTGATCGCCGCCTCGCCTGCGCGCTCCTCGACGGCGACGTGCCGCGGCCGCGTCTCGCGCGGGTAGAACGAGCTCGGGAACGCCTCGGTGTGATGCTCGGGCGCGTCGATCGCGGCCTGCAGGTCAAGGCCGCGCAGGTGCTGGAGCAGAACGTGCAGTGTCCACTGGTCCTGCTGGTCGCCCCCGGGCGTGCCGAGCGCGAGGTACGGCTCGCCGTCGCGCCCGACGATCGTCGGCGAAAGCGTGGTGCGCGGCCGCTTGCCCGGCTCGAGCGAGTTCGGCAGCCCGTCCTCGAGCCAGAACATCTGCGCACGCGTGCCGAGGCAGAAGCCTAGCTCGGGCACGACCGGCGCGCCCCAGAGCCAGCCGCCGCTCGGCGTCGCGGACACCATGTTCCCGGCGCGGTCGACGACGTCGAGGTGGACGGTGTCGCCCTTCGTGCCGGCGCGCGTCGGCTCGCCGACGCCGGCTGCCTCCTGCGCCTCCGCGTCCGCGTCGATGCGCGGGAGCCGCGGCGTGCGGCCGTCGGGTGTGCCGGGCCGGAGCTCCGCGGCGCTCGTATCGCCGACGAGCCGGCGCCGCTCGTCCGCATACGCCCGGGAGAGGAGCGTCTCGAGCGGCACGTCGACGAAGTCCGGGTCGCCGTACCACGCTTCGCGGTCCGCAAACGCGAGCTTCGCGCACTCCGTGATCGCGTGGATCGGGTCGTCCCCTTCGAGGTCGAAGCCCTCGAGCAGCCGCAGCTGCTGCAGGAAGACCGGCGCCTGGCTCCACGGGCCTGCCTTGTAGACGTCGTGCCCGTGGTAGTCGACGGCGAGCGCCTGCTCGTACTGCGGCCGCCACTCGCGCAGGTCGTCCTCGGCGAGCAGGCCGCGGTGGCGCTCGCCGGAGCTGTCGAGCCACGCACGCTCGGAGAAGCGCGTCATCGCCTCGGCGACGAAGCCGCGGTACCACGTCTCGTGCGCCGCCTCGATCTGTTCGTCGCGGTCACGCGAGCGCGCCTCGGCCTCCTCGAGCACGCGGCGGTAGGTCGCGGCGAGTGCGCGGTTGTGCGCGAGCGTTCCCGGCTTCGGCACGGGGAGGTACACGTCGGCGGAGGTCGTCCAGTCCTCGCGGAAGAGCGACGCGACCCGCTCGATCGCGCCGCTGATCTGCGCGAGCATCGGGTAGCCGTCGCCGGCGTAGCCGATTGCGAAGCGGAGGACGTCGCGCAGCCGCAGCGTGCCGTAGTCGCGCAGCATCGCCATCCAGCCGCCGAACGCGCCCGGGACGACCGCCGCAAGCGGGCCGGTGCCCGGAACGAGCGCCAGGCCGAGCTCGCCCTGGTAGTGGGCGATCGTCGCCGCGCGCGGCGCCGGCCCTTGCGCGCAGAGCACGGTCGGGACGTCGTCGCCGGCACGCCAGAGCAGCGCCGGGAGGTCACCGCCCGGCCCGTTCAGGTGCGGCTCCACGACCTGCAACGTCAAGCCGGTCGCGACGGCGGCATCGAAGGCGTTCCCGCCCTGTTCGAGCACCGCCATCCCCGCCGCGGAGGCGAGCCAGTGCGTCGAGGCGACCATGCCGAACGTGCCGCGCAGCTCGGGACGGGTCGTGAACGCCATCACGCGATCTTCGCCGTTTCCTCGACGATGCGCGGCGCCGGCCGTCCGGGCGCGACGAGGTGACAGGCGACGAGATGCCCGGGAGCGAACTCTGCGAGCGGCGGCTCCTCGTCGGTGGACGCCGGCGCCGAGCGAGGCTCGAGCGGGCAGCGCGTGTGGAAACGGCAGCCCGACGGCGGCGCCAGCGGGCTCGGCACGTCACCTTCGAGCACGACGCGCCGGCGCGCGCGCTGCTCGTCCGGGTCGGGCACGACCGCAGCCGAGAGCAGCGCCTGCGTGTAGGGATGCTGCGGGTTGCGGAAGAGCTCGTCGCGCGGCGCGAGCTCGACGAGCTTCCCGAGGTACATCACCGCGACGCGGTCGCACAGGAACTCGACCGTCGCGAGGTCGTGCGTGATGAAGAGGCACGAGAAGCCCATCTCGCGCTGCAAGTCGCGAAGCAGGTTGAGGATCGACGCCTGCACCGACACGTCGAGCGCCGAAACGGGCTCGTCCGCGATCAGGACACTCGGCTTGAGGATCAGCGCACGCGCGAGCCCGACGCGCTGGCGCTGCCCACCCGACAGTTCGTGCGGATACCGGTAGCGGAGCTCGGAGCGGAGGCCGACCAGGTCGAAGATCTCCTCGACGCGCGCCCGCAGGTCGCGGCCCTTCGCGATCCCGTGCAGCCGCAACGGCTCGCCGACGATCGCACCGCACGACATGCGCGGGTTCAGCGACGAGTACGGATCCTGGAAGACCATGTGCAGCTCGCGTCGCAGCGGCCGCATCTCCCGTCGCGAGAGATGCGTGATGTCGACGCCGCGCAGCAGGATCTCGCCGGTGGTCGGCTCGGCGAGCCGCATGACGCAGTTGGCGACGGTCGATTTGCCGCTGCCGGACTCGCCGACCAGCCCGAGCAGCTCCCCGCTACCGAGCTCGAACGAGACATCGTCCACAGCGTGCACGAGCGAGCCCTTGCCTGCGATCCCGCCGCCGACGCGGTAGTGCTTGACGAGGTTGCGAACCTCGAGCGCGGCATCGGCGCTGGTCATTCCGGCCCCGGATGGAAGCACGCCACGAGGTGGCCCGGCCGGATCTGCCGCAGTTCGGGCACCTGGGAGCGCGAGAGCTCGTCGGCGCGCGGGCAGCGATCGGCGAACGCGCACATCGTGGGCAGCTCGCGTAGCGACGGCACGCGGCCGGGGATCTCGCGGAGCCGCGGCCGCTCGCCCTCGCCGTCGTAGGGCCGCGGGATCGCGCCGAGGAGCCCGATCGTGTACGGATGCTGCGGCTCCGCGTACAGCTCTCGCACGGGCGCCTCCTCCGCCTTCCGGCCGGCGTACATGACAACGCCGCGGTCGGCGATGTCGGCGACGACGCCCAGGTTGTGCGTGATCAGGACGATCGAAGTTCCGAGGCGCTCACGCACGTCGCGCATCAGGTCGAGGACGCCCGCCTGGATCGTCACGTCGAGCGCCGTTGTCGGCTCGTCCGCGATCAGCATTCGCGGGTTGCACGCGAGCGCCATCGCGATCATCACGCGCTGCCGCATGCCGCCCGACAGCTGATGGGGATACTCGTCGATACGGCGCTCCGGGGACGGGATGCGGACGAGGTCGAGCAGCTCGATCGTGCGCTTCCGCGCGTCGGCGCGCGAGAGATCGAGGTGCCGCGTCAGCACCTCGCTGATCTGGCGGCCGATCCTGAAGACCGGGTTGAGCGAGGTCATCGGCTCCTGGAACACGAACGAGATGTCGCGGCCGCGGATCGAGCGCAGCCGCCGCAGCGGCAGCGAGAGCAGGTCGACGCCGTCGAACACCGCGCTGCCGCTGATCACCGCAGTCTCGGGGAGGAGGCGCACGAGCGACATGCACGTGACGCTCTTGCCGCAACCCGACTCGCCGACGATGCCGAGCACCTCGCCTCGGTCGAGCGTGAACGACAGCTTGTCGACCGCGTGGACCGGTCCGTCGTCGGTGTCGAACCGGACCGAAAGGTCCGTGACTTCGAGCAGCCTCTCGGCCATCAGCGGGTCGTCCGCGGATCGAAGATGTCGCGCAGCCCGTCGCCGAGCACGTTGAACGCGAGCGACGCGAGCACGATCGCAAGCCCGGGGAAGATCGCGAGCCGCGAATCCTGAGAGAGGTACGACTGCGCGTCCTGCAGCATCACGCCCCACGACGGCGTCGGCGGCTGGACGCCGAGCCCGAGGAACGAGAGCACCGCCTCGCCGATGATTGCGCCGGGAATCGTCAGCGTCG
>PLDP01000273.1 GCA_003136795.1 Actinomycetota bacterium | reverse complement strand
TCCGGCGTGACAGGCCGGCGTTCTAACCAACTGAACTACGCCCCCGGTTCGGCGCGCAGTGTAGCGGCCGCCTTGCGGCAAGCTCGGTTCGGCCGAAAGGACTGACCGGCAAGGCGTCTACCGTGGCCGGGTGAGCCGCGTCGACTGGATCGTGCTCGCGATCGCCGGCATCTCGGCGCTCGCCGGCCTCAAGCGGGGCCTGATCGCCACCACGCTCTCGCTGGGCGGGCTCGCCGCGGGGGCCGTGATCGGCGCCCGGCTCGCGCCGCACTTCCTGCACCACGGCGCGAGCTCGCCGTACACGCCGCTCGTCGGGCTCGCGGGCGCCCTCGTCGGCGCCGTCCTGCTGCAGAGCGTCGCGTCGATCGCCGGCTCATTCGCCCGGGGTGGGCTGGCGGTGATCCCGCCGCTGCGGATGCTCGACTCGCTCGGCGGTCTCGTGGCCGGCGCCGCGCTCGGGCTCGCCGTCGTCTGGGTCGCGGGCGCCGTCCTGCTGCAACTGCCCGGCCAGACGAAGGTGAGCAACGAGGTGCGCGGCTCGGTGATCCTCCAGCGGCTGAACGCGATCGTGCCGCCGCGCAGCGTCCTGCGCGCGTTCGCACGCGTCGACCCCTTCCCGTCGATCGCGGGACCGGCGCCGCCCTCGACTCCGCCCGACGCGCGCGCTCTCTCGTCCGGGGGTGCGCGGCTCGCGCGCCCGAGCGTCGTTCGCATCACCGCGACCGCCTGCGGGCTCGGCGTCGAAGGCTCCGGCTGGGTCGCCCGGCCGCACATCGTCGTGACCGCAGCCCACGTCGTCGAGGGCGCGTCGAGCATCGAAGCGGGCGGGCACGCCGCGCGCGCCCTCGTCGTCGACCGCAAGCAGGACGTCGCCGTCCTCAGCGTCCCCGGCCTGCGCGCGGCCGCGCTGCCGATCGTCGACGCGCACTCGGGCGACTCGGTCGCGATCCTCGGCTATCCCGAGGACGGGCCTTTCGACGCGCAGCCCGGACGGATGGGCGCGACCGCAGACGTGCTCGAGAGCGGCGCGCTGCGCGAAGTGACGGCGATCAGCGGGCTGATCCGGCACGGCAACTCGGGCGGCCCGGCGGTCAACGAGGCGGGCCAGGTCGAGGCGACCGTCTTCGCGGCCCGCATCGGCGCCCGCGCCGGCTACGGCGTGCCGTCCGCACCGGTGCGCTCCGCGCTCGCCCGGGCGAAGGGCCCCGTCTCCACGGGGCGCTGTTAGAGCGTCTCCAGCAGGTCGAGCACGCCGAGCGGCCGCCGGAACGGTGCGACGACGTAGATGCCCGCCGCGAGCTCGCGCGCCTGCGCCACCAGCTCGCGCACGAGCTCGGCGCCGACCCCTGCGGCATCCGCGCCCGCCGCGCGATAGCGCTCCTGCACGTGCTCCGGCACCACGATCCCGGGCGTCTCGTTGTGCACCCGAACCGCGAGCTCGAGCGAGCGGATCGGCCAGACCCCAACCAGCAACGGCACCGGCGAGCCGCCGATCCGGTCGAGGAACGACTCCAGGTACGACATGTCGAAGACGATCTGCGTCATCGCCCAGCGTGCACCCGCCTCGAGCTTGCGGGCGAAGCGCTCCGCCTCCAGCCCGAGGTCGTCGGCGGTCGGGTTCACGGCCACCCCGGGGAAAAACGAGGTCGGGCCGTCGATCGCGCGCCCGTGGAAGTCGGTGCCCTCGTTGAGGCGCGCGATCAGCTCGACGAGGCCGATCGCGTCGACGTCGTACACCGACCCGGTGCCGGGATAGTCGCCCGCCTCGGGCGCGTCCCCGGTCACCGCGAGGACGTTTCGGACGCCTTCTGCATGCGCGCCGAGGAGCGTCGACTCGAGCCCGGTGAGCGTCGAGTCGCGCGGGGTCAGGTGCGGGATCACCTCGATCCCCGCGGCGCGCTGGATCGCGACCGACGCCATCATCCCGCTCATCCGCGCCCGCGCCCGCGGGTTGTCGTTGACGTCGACGAAGTTCGCGAGCCCTGAGTCCTTGATGCGGCGTGCCGCGTCGATCAGGCCGTCGGCGTTGCCGCCGAGCGGCGGGTCGAGCTGCACCGAGACGACGAACTCGCCCGCGGCAAGCAGCCTCTGGAGCTCGGTCGGCTGCTCTGAGGAGGGCGGCAGCGGGTCGTGGCGTTGCTCGCCACGCGCGCGCGGAGCGGCGTGCGCCGTGCGGTTCTCGTCGATCGCGCCGCGGATCGCCGCGATCTGCGCCGGAGTCGTGCCGCAGCAGCCGCCGATCACCTGCGCGCCGAGCCGGGTGAACGGCTCGCACAGCAATCCGGCGCCGCAGCCGATGTCGAGGATGCGCAAGCCGGACAGGCAGTTCAGGCTTTTGACGTTGCGCTCGAACTTGCGGCAGGCGGCATCGCGAATATAGGTCAGCCGCAGCGGGTTGATCCGGTGCAGCGGCGCCATCTTGCCGTTGGGGTCCCACCACTCATCCGACAGCTTTGAAAATTTGGCGATCTCGGCGGGATCGACGGTCGATCCGGGCGTGCTTCGCATGTTCGCGGAAGAATTTGATTGCATGATCATGGATGGCGCGCCGCTCCTACCGCGCGGTGATGAAATTGCGAAACGCCAGCGGCGAGGCAATCGTTTTGATGGTTTCCCTGCCCTCGCCGACGCCCAAAATGGTCACGTCGCCATAATTCAGGATGCGTCCGAGGATGCTCTGATTGACATCGATGCTCTCGATCTTGTCGAGTGACATCTCAAAGGTGCGCCGCTTGATGAAGCCTGTCTTGTGGACAACCCGCAGATTGGTTACGTCGGTCTCGGTGGTCCAGCGATGGAACCAGGCCGTGAAGGTCCAGTACAACGCCGCGAGCGCCACCACGCCGGAGCCCGACAGGCATAGCAGGACGATGCCTTCGGTGACGGTCGCACGGGACAAAGCGAGGAGGACGGCGGCCACGATCCAAGCCGCGATCGCCCCCAAATAGAATATCCAGTGCGCATTGGTCGAATACAGCACCTTCTCGCCGGGCTGCAGAATATCGTCGATATAACGCCCCATCTATTCAGCCTCAATTGCCCCCGATTGCCTCTGGACCGCCGGATGCGGCACCGTTCCGGGCTCGTCGGGACCCGGTTGCTTGCTCCCAACCGCGCCGCTATGTATACGCGCCTTTTGGCCCGCACGCTCCGGTTTCCGTGTGGTCACCTTAATAACCTTGTCAGGGAATGCACCAGTCGTCATGGGCCGCCTCGTGATGAAATTCGGCGGCACATCAGTCGCCAATATCGACCGCATCCGCAACGCCGCGCGCCATGTGAAGCGCGAGGTCGATGCCGGCCACGACGTCGCCGTGGTGGTGTCGGCGATGGCCGGCAAGACCAATGAACTGGTGGAATGGTGCCGCGACGCCTCGCCGATGCATGACGCACGCGAATATGACGCTGTTGTCGCATCCGGCGAGCAGGTCACCGCCGGCCTGCTTGCGATCGTGCTGCAGGGCCTCGGCATTCAGGCACGTTCCTGGCAAGGCTGGCAGATCCCGATTCGAACCAGCGACGCCCATGCCTCGGCGCGGATTCTCGAGATCGACGGCGCGGACCTGATCAACCGCTTCAGGGAGCGCAAGGAAGTCGCTGTGATCGCCGGTTTCCAGGGCATCAATCCGCAGACCGGCCGCATCACCACGCTCGGGCGCGGCGGTTCCGACACGACGGCGGTGGCTCTCGCCGCTGCCCTCGAGGCCGATCTCTGCGAGATCTACACGGACGTTCCGGGAGTCTTCACCGCGGATCCCCGCGTGGTTCCGACGGCCCACCGGATACCGAGGATCTCCTTCGAGGAGATGCTCGAGATCGCCGCCACCGGCGGGCGGGTGCTGTCGCTCCGGTCCGTCGAGTTCGCCCGCAACCACCACGTGCCGTTGCTCGTCCGTTCGAGCTTCACCTGGGAACCCGGCACCGTCGTCACCGAGGAGGACCCGTCCATGGAGCAGCCAGTCGTCTCGGCCGTCACCCACGACACTTCCCAAGCCAAGATCACGCTGTCGGGAGTGGCGGATCGGCCTGGTATCGCGGCGGCTTTGTTTCGCCATCTGGCAGACAGGTCGATCAACGTCGACATGATCGTCCAGAACATCTCCCACCACGGGACGACAGACATCTCCTTCACGGTCCCCCGTGACGACGTCGAAGCGAGTCGCGAGGTTGCGGCGTCCATGCTCGACACCCTCGGAGCGGCAGAGGTCGTGACCGATGAGGGAGTGGCGACGGTCTCGCTCGTCGGGGCGGGCATGAAGACCCACCCGGGCGTGACGGCGACGATGTTCGAGACGCTTGCGGCCGAGGGGATCAACATCGAGATGATCTCGACCTCGCCGATCCGGATCTCCTGCATGGTCCGTGCCGAGGTGGCCGAGCGGGCGGTGCAGGTGCTCCACGGGGCATTCGAGCTCGACGCGCCCTCGTAGACTTACGCGATGCGTGCCATGCGGGTCGGGGTCTTCGGAGCCACCGGCCAAGTCGGCGGGGTCATGCGGGCGCTCCTCGTGGAGAGGGCGTTCCCGTGTGAGACGGTGCGTTTCTTCGCGTCTTCCCGCTCGGCTGGCCGGGTGCTGCCGTGGGCCGGCGGTGAGATAACAGTCGAGGATGCAGCCCTTGCCGACTTTGCCGGGTTGGACCTGGCGCTTCTCTCCTGCGGGGCGACCGCCTCCCGAGAGCTGGCACCGAAGGTCGCTGCCGCCGGTGCG
>PLDP01000036.1 GCA_003136795.1 Actinomycetota bacterium | reverse complement strand
AGCACGTCGAGGCGCCCGAAGCGCTTGTGCACGTCCGTCGCGCGCATGACGACGTTGTCGGTCATCGCGTCAGCCACTCACGCGAGGTCCAGTTCTCGATCAGCCGCTGACGCATGCTCGGCTCGTCGCCGAAGTCGCTGGCTCCCAGCCGGCGTTCGATCCGCGCCTGGATAAAGCTCCAGACAGAGGTGAGCACGAGGTACCAGAACGCGACCGCCGTGAAGTACTCGACGGGCTTGAAGGTCTGCGAGTAGTGGATCTCGGCATCCTGGAACAGCTCGGTGACGCCGATGAACGCGAGCAGCGACGTCGTCTTCAGCATGTTGTTGAACTCGTTGCCGAGCGGGGGCACGATCACGCGGGCGGCCTGGGGCAGGACGATCCGCCGCATGCCGAGCCCTGTCGTCATGCCGAGCGACTTCGCGGCCTCCATCTGACCGCGGTCGATCGAGTCGATGCCAGCCCGCACGATTTCCCGCATGTACGCGCCTTCGTTGATCCCGAGCGCGAGCATCCCGGCAAATGCGGCACCTGACAGCGTGAAGAGCCCGAAGTTGACGTTGTTCGGGATCAGCGTGAACCCGAGCAACAGGTTGGCACCAAGGTAGATGTAGAAGATCTGCACGATCACCGGCGTCCCTCGGAAGACGAGCGTGTAGGCATTCGACAGTGCTCGCAGCACCACGAGCCGGGACATCCGCATCAGAGCAGCGAGGAGGCCGAGCGCCACACCGAGGATCTGCGCGACGACGGCGATGTAGACGGTCCGCCAGAGCGCGAGCGCAAAGGCGTGGTCCGGGTGGAAGATCCGCTGCCAGAGGATGTGCCAGTCGAATGCTGCGAGCACTGTTCGTTCACACTCCTACTTCTTCAGGGCGAACGCCGCCATATGCCACTTGGCGAGGATGCGCTTGATCGTGCCGTTGGCATAGAGCGCCGTGATCGCCTTCTGGATGCCGGCCTTCGTCGTCGGGTCGTTCTTCCGGACCGCGATCCCGACCGGGATCGGGTTGACCGGACTACCGGCGAACGCAAACGACGAGTCCTTCTGGATGTAGTACGCAACGACCGGCGAGTCGCCGAAGTACGCGTCGACGCGACCGGTCTTGAGCGCCGCGGCTGCGTCCGTGTCGTGTGGGAAGGCCTGAACTTGGATCGTCGGCTTCCCCTCGGACTTCAGCTTCTTGGACTCCTGATCGAGGAACGTCTTGTTCGTCGTGCCGACCTCGACCGACACCGACTTCCCGGAGAGCGACGCGAGGCTCGAGACGTGCTTCGTGTTGCCCTTCTGCACCATCAGCGACTGCCCGACGTTCAGGTAGTCGATGAAGCTGACCTGCTTCCGCCGGTCGGCGGTGTCGTTCATGCCGGAGATGACCGCGTCGCACTTCTTCGCGAGCAGCGCGGCGATGATCCCGTCGAAGCCGGTGTTCTGGAAAACCGCCTTCATGCCGAGTCGCTTGGCGACGGCGTTGCCGATGTCGATATCCGATCCGGCCGGCTTGGTGCCCTGGTAGAACTCCTCGGGCGGATAGGTGATGTCGCTGCAGAACGTCAGCGTGCCGCCGGCCGGTCGTGCCTGGCCTGCCGCAGCCGCGCTCAGAGCGACGACCGCCACGAGTAGCAGCAATGGTGTCAGGTGACGCATTACGGGTCTCCTCCTTCTGTCGTGCCTGCGTGGGTTGATGATGCACCGAGCGCTGCCGGGAGGCGCGCGAGAACCGACTCGAGCACGCGCCCTGCTCCGTAGCGGACGACATCGTCCGTGACGACGCCGGTCGCCGCTTCGGTCCGGGCGATCTCGGCGCGCGCCGCCTCGTCACCGAGTGACGAGGTGTTCAAAGCGATTGCGAGCACCGGGGCGGGATGGACCCACGCGAGCGCACTCTCGTAGATCCGAATGAGCTCGTTCATGCTCCCGATCGGCGTGTCGGGATAGTCCTCGATGCAGGTCGCGCGGGCGCGGTGACAGAGCAGCAGCCCGTCCGGCCGCGACCCGTGCAAGAGACCGAGGGTGACGCCCGAGTATGCGGCGTGGAGAAGCGAGCCCTGACCTTCGACCCAGAGGAGGTCGCCGCGCGCAGCGCCGTCACGAACGAGCCGATCGGCCGCGCCGGCGATGTAGTCCGAGATGACGTGGTCGACCGCGATGCCCCAGCCTGCGATCGCGATCCCCGTCTGGCCCGTCGGCACGAACACCGACTCGAGGCCGCGGCGCCGCGCCTCGCGGTCGAGCTCAAGCGTCACGCTCATCTTGCCGATTGCACAGTCGGAGCCCACCGAGTGCACGACGCGCACGGGCGGCCGGGTCGACGGATCCGCGGGCACGTTCAGATCGTCGGGAGCAAGCCGCAGCTCGCGCAGCTCGACGCCATGCCTCCCCGCAGCGGCTGTGAGCTCTTCGTCCTCGCCCAGCACGACATGCAGGCCGGACTCGACGTCGAGCCCGAGCTTGATCGCATCGAGCAGCGCCGAGCGCCAGCTCGCGTCGAGCTTGCCGCCCGCGGGCGCAACGCCCACAAGGAGCACCGTCGCGCCAAGTTCGCGCGCTTCACGAACGGTCGCGACGACCGGCGTCGGCTTCCCCACATACGGCACGACGCCGTCCGCGAGAGCGCCCGCATGCCGCGCGTCGACCACGGCGACGACCTCGCGCTGGCCGAAGCGGATCACCCCGTGCGCCGTCTTCGCATCCGAGTCGGCGAGACGCCCGGCAGTCAGCACTGCAATCCGCTCGCTCATGCGACGGTCTCGGCGGGCGTCGGCATCCGAGCCACTGCAGCTAGTTGTGGCACAACTGCGGCGATACATACCACAATCCTTGAACCTGGTGTTACGATCTGCCCAATCGTCGTGGAGCAGGCACATCCGAGCGGCAGCGCCGCCGAGCGCATCGTCGCCGACTTGCAGCGGCGGATCTTCGCCGGGGATCTGACCCCGGGCTCGTCGCTGCGTGAGGCGGAGCTCGCGGAGCGCTACCGGGCGAGCAGGCATACCGTCCGTGCCGCTCTCCGTGCGCTGATCGGAGTCGGCCTCGTCGTCCACGACCCACACCGGAGCGCACGGGTACGGGAGCTCGGTGGGCAGGACATCCGCGACCTCTTCCTCGTCCGGCGCGTCGTCGAGCTCGAGGCGGTGCGCCGGCTGATCGCCGACGACCTGCCGCTGGTCGCGATCGACCAGGCGGTCGCCCACCGCGAGGCCGTCGAGGCCGAGGCGGTCGCTGGCGGCCGCGGCTACACGGTCGAAGAAGTCGATGCGGACCTCGCCTTCCACCGCGCCCTTGTCCACAGCGTCGGCAGCGAACGACTGAGCCGGACGTTCGAAACCCTCGCCAACGAACTTCGGCTCGCCTTCCTCGCCTACATCGACGACTCCGGCGATCGCGGCGACCATCGCGCGATCTTCGAAGCGATCAGCGCACGCGACGGAGACCGCGCCTCGGAGCTGCTCGACCTGCACCTCCGCGACGGGCTTCGCTACTGCCTGGCCGCCCACGCGGATGGTCGAGAACGCCTGGTTCATCCAGGAGCGTGAGGAGGGGTACGCCGGGATGTCGGTCGCGGAGATCCTGCTGGAGTCCTGCTCGTACACCGACGGCGCCTGGATGAGCGCCAAGAAGGACTCGCTCGTCAACATCGGCGGTTGGCTCGCGCTCAACGACCGGGACCTGTTCGAGGAGGCGCGCAACCTCGTCGTCGTCTTCGAGGGCCTGCACACCTACGGCGGCCTTGCCGGGCGCGACATGGAGGCGATGGCGATCGGTATCGAGGAGTCCGTCCAGGACGACCACGTGCGCTCGCGGATCGGGCAGGTGTACTACCTCGGCGAGCTGCTCGAGACGGCGCACGTCCCGTTCGTGCGGCCCGTCGGCGGGCATGCGATCTTTCTCGACGCGCGGCGCTTCTACCCGCATCTGCCGCAGGACGCCTTCCCGGCGCAGACGCTCGCCGCCGAGCTCTACCTCGACTCCGGGATCCGTTCGATGGAACGCGGCGTCGTCTCGGCCGGGCGCGACCCGAAGACGGGCGGCCACCAGTACCCGAAGCTCGAGCTGACGCGGCTGACGATCCCGCGCCGGGTCTACACGCAGGCGCACATGGACGTCGTCGCCGAGTCGGTCGAGACGGTCTACGCGGCAAGGGGGAACGCGCGCGGCCTGAAGCTGACCTACGAGCCGCGCTACCTGCGCTTCTTCCAGGCGCGGTTCGAACCGCTGTAATCCCGCTAGCATCGGCTCGTGTCTGGCTCCAGTTGGTGGCTCGATGAAGAAGCCCCGCCGCTCGCCGACGTGCGAATCGACTCGCCGGATGTCGAGATCGTCGGTGCCGGGATCACCGGCATCTCTGCGGCGCTGACGCTCGTCAACGCGGGCCGGCGTGTGCGCGTCCACGATGCACGCCAGGTTGCCGGCGGCGCGAGCGGGCGGAACGGCGGCTTCGCGCTCCGCGGCGGCACGATGGCCTACGACAAGGCGCGGGAGTGGCTCGGGCCCGACAACGCGCTCGAGTACTGGCGCTTGACGGAGGAGTACCTCGATCGCCTTGCTGCGCTTGCGGGGGATGCGCTGCGGCGAACCGGCAGCCTGCGCATCGCCGCCGATGATGAGGAGCGCGACGAGATCCGTGCCGAGTACGACGCCTTGCGCGAAGACGGCATCGCGGCCGAGTGGCGCACCGACGTGCTCGGCGGACGGTTCCCCGCTGCGATCTTCCATCCGGGTGACGCGGCGATTCAGCCCGCGCGGCTCGTTCGCCGTCTTGCGGTTCGCGCAGCGGACGCGGGTGTCGAGATCGTCGAGCATCATCGCGTCGCGTCCCTCGACGAGCTCGAGGCGCCTCGCGTGATCGTCGCCACCGACGGCTACCCCAGCGGGTTGCTCGGTGACCTGGAGGGGTTGATCATTCCGACGCGCGGGCAGATGATCGCGACGGTGCCGATCGCGGAGACGCTCTTCGACTGTCCGCACTACGGACGCCACGGCTTCGACTACTGGCAGCAGCTTCCAGATGGCAGGGTCACGGCAGGGGGCTTCCGCGACTTCGCCATGGACTCCGAGTTCACCGACTCGGAGGAGACGACGCCGGCGATCCAGGACGCGCTGGAGTTGTTCGTCGCCGAGCTCGTCGGCCAGCCCGTGCCGGTGGCGCAGCGCTGGGCCGGCATCTTCGGGCTCGTGCTCGACTTTCTGCCGGTGGTCGGCCGCGTTCCCGGGGGCGAGCGTGTGTGGGTCGCGGGCGGTTACTCCGGCCACGGGAACGTGCTCGGCTTCCTGTGCGGCGACCTCGTCGCGAAGGCGATTCTCGGCGACGAGCATCCGCTTCTCGATCTGTTTACGCCTGCGAGACTCATGCACGCGGCCTGAGCATCGAACCGTCGCGGCCTGATCAGATGATGTTGTGCTCCGGTCGCAGGCGGGCCGTCGAGAACCGCTCGACCGCCAGCGGCGCGACGTCGACGAAGGGCGTGCTTTCGAGCACCAGGTCGCGCACGATCTCGCCGACGGCGGGGCCCTGGAGGAATCCGTGGCCGGAGAATCCGGTCGCATAGAAGAAGCGCGAGACGCCATGGACGATCACGTTCAGCGGGAGCACTTCCGGTCCCGAGAAGCTCTGGGCTTACGTCTACACGGACGATAACCGCACGGGCTGTCCGCTCTCCCCGTACAACGCCGAGAACGGCCCGGCGTTCGCGGCCAGGGTCCACACGTCGTCGCGAGGCGGACGGGTCGAAGGTTGCACGCTGGTGCGCGCGGGCGTCCGGCAAGGCGTGGCTGACGATCGAAGGAGGGCCGGGATAACAATGTTGGACGCTGCTGTGAGGCGTCGCGAAGCCGCGCTACGGTGGGCGGCGTGCGGCAGTCGCAGACACTCCGAACCCGACTCAAGCGCCTTCTGCGACGCAAGGTCGTGACGCCGGAGCAACAGCGGCTGAAACGCATTCTGCAACCCGTCTACCGCCGCCGCCGCCGCCGATAGCCAGCACCTCTCCCGGCGTCTCCTTGCTCGGAAGGCGCGGAGGTCAGTCGGAACCGCGCGAACCCTCCGTCAGTTCAGTCCTGCCATCGGGGCTTGCCGCCAACGTTCATGTTTTCCTCACGTCCCACGTGCTACAGGGGAAGGAATATCTCGAAGCTGAGGGAAGAGGCGAAAGGGCTATGAAGGAAGCACAAGCATCAAACGGCAAGGAAGGGCAGCATCAGCACGACCTGACGACGGTTCATTTCCTGGAGCAGAAGGACGGCGTGCCCTACGAGCTTGAGCAGGTTCGCTGCGCCGACTGCCAGGAAATAGTGGACGAAGCCAAGCACCGACTCGTCGCCTAAAACAACGGCAGAACAGCCTCGGCAGACCGTCACCGTTTAGGATGGGCCGGTTCCCCCGCAAAGGAGTCGGTATGCCTCTCGTTCATGAATGCGCCGCTCCCGACTGCCACGTCGTAACAATGGGCGCGTTCTGCATCGACCACGAACGCGAAACTGTCCCGCCCGCCGACGTCCTGCTTGACCCGATCAGCGACGCCGCAGCACAGAGCCGAGCAGGAGGCTTGCGTCCCACCGGGGACAGGCATGCCCACCGAATGAGGCGACCGCTGCGCGCTGTTCCTGCGACCCGTTTCGCTGCACGCCCACGGTAAACGCCGCCTCGACCTTGCCAACTGCATCGGCGCCAACGCTGACACCGCGCCCGGCGAGCGTGCCACGCCTCTGCGAACTTCCGTACCCGGCCAGCATCGTGAAGTCAGGCATGCGCCGATCGTGGAGAGGGCGAGATCGAGCTCCTCTCAGGCGAGTGTCGTGACGAGGTGTCCGATCGCGTAGCCGACGCCTGCGCTGGCGGCGCCGACGATCAGCACCTGGAGGCCGGACCGCAGGAGCGAGAGACGGGTGACGCGGCCCTTCGCGATCCCCACGGCGAACAGGGCGAGCAAGGTGCAGGTGAGGCTGATCGTGAGCGCCAGATTGAGCGTGAAGAAGAAGTACGGCCAGAGCGGCACGATCGCCGCGCCGAGATAGGTGACCCCGACGACGGCCGCGTCGCCGAGTGCGGCGCCGCCTGCGTCGGGAGAAAGCCCGAGTTCTTTCTGGACTTTCGTGCGCAGGAACACGTTCGCGTTCGCCGCGAGGCCGCGCGCGACGCTCTCGGCCTGCTGTCGTGGCAGACCTTCGCGTTCGAGCACGACGGCGAGTTCGGCCGTTTCGCGCTCCGGGAACTCGTCGATCTCACGGCCTTCGGAGGCGATCTCGGATCGGTACAGCTGCTCCTCGGCCTGGCTTGCGAGGTAGGAGCCGCCGCCCATCGAGATCGCACCGGCCACCGCCTCCGCGAGACCCGCGACGATGATCAGCGAACGGGCGGGATGCGCGGCCGCCATTCCCGTCACGACTCCCAGCGGGACAAGCAGGCCGTCCTGGGCGCCGAGAACGAACTCGCGGATGCGCGAGAGGCGCCCGATCCGCGCGGCTTCCCCGAGCGAATGCTCGACGATGTGTCGCTCGGCCTCAGTGCGAGCATCGCCGTCGGGTGGCACAGACGGAATCATCCCTGAACCGACACCTCGATCCGGCGAGGTTCGTGGAGGAAGAATTCTCAGAACCAGTCGCGGCGTTTGAAGAAGGCGAGCAGCATGGCGAGGGTGACGATCTCTGCTCCGAGGCCGAGGGCGACGAAGGTGCCTGTGCGTGCCGATTACTCGGTTGCGAACGAAGAACCTGGGCCGGCCGGTGGGCGGTGTGCGTGTCGGTCGCGCGTCTCCGCGACGTGAAACCAGGCCCCGTGCCGGCCGGAGCGACGGCGCGAACGTGCCGACGCACACGCTCTCGGCCCTCGCTAGCGTGGCTGAGGCGTCATGCGCGTCGAGATCGGGCGTGGCCTGCTTTACTCAGAAGGCGTCCCGTTTCTGGACGAGCGCGATCTGGAGGCGTGATGGACACGATCGTTGTCGGAGTCGATGGTTCGAGCTGCGCGCACGCAGCGCTCGAGTTCGCGGCCGGCGAAGCCGCTCTGCGCGGAGCCCGCCTGCGCGTCGTCTGCGCCTGGGACATCCCGCCGGCCATCTACGCGGGTGGCTTTGCCCCCGGGTTCGATCAGGAAACGCTCGACGCTTTCCGCGACAACGCCGAGACGATTGTTCGCACCGAGCTCGCCGAGGCCAAGCGGCTGCAGCCCTCGATCGAAGTCGAGGCCTGCACATCCGAAGGGCCGGCGGCCGGAGTGCTCCTGGCCGAGGCGCGGGACGCGTCTCTCATCGTCGTCGGCAACCGAGGCCGGGGCGGCTTCGCCAGCCTGCTACTCGGCTCGGTCAGCCAACACGTCGTCCACCACGCTCCCTGCCCCGTGCTCGTCGTTCGCGAATCCGCCTGATGACCCATCACCGGCGCACGTCTGCCCACCGATGAACCCGAGCTTCAAGATCCGATCACCGACGTCGGGCGGCTCGTTGCACGGAATCGCCGCTGATCGCTGCCTGCGCGCGGCCCAACTGCGAGCCAGCGCGACCTTCGGCCGGTGCGAGGATTCACGTCTGAACCTTAGGTGGATCGTCCGATTCGTCAGGTGCTCGGCTCGGGAAAGCTCGGAGCATGGCCGCGGCGCCGTATTGGCTGATCGGCTCGGCCGCCGCTTCGGCGACCTGGAGGCTGTGCGCGACATCTCCTTCGAGGTGGCGGAAGGCGACGTTTTGACGCAGAAGCGTGACTCATCGAACAGGTAGCGAGGCGTTTGACTTCGCCGACCGGCGAGCTCGCCCTGGATCCGGCGGTAGCCCCAACCCGGGTTCTCCCGGGCCAGCCGTACGATCAGCGCACGGACGGCGA
>PLDP01000214.1 GCA_003136795.1 Actinomycetota bacterium | reverse complement strand
CCCGCCGGCGATCGCCGCGGCGCCGAGCGCGACGCCGCCGAGCGGCAGCAGCCACGCCAGGAGATCGAAGCCGTGGGTTTGCGGGGTCGAGAGCACCGCCGTGCCGAACTGGGCGACCATCGCGTCGAGGATCTGCTGCTGGGTCTGGCAGTCGGCGATCCGGCGCGCCACGTCGGCCTTCATCTCATTCGCGAAGGGGGAGTTCGACTCGTCGAGCGTCTCGTGGCACTGCAGGCAGACGAGCAGCGTCTCGAGATGGGACTGGCTCGCCGGCTTGGCACAGGCCGCGGCCGCGGGCGCGGCGAGCGCGAGCGCCGCCGCGACGACCGCGAGGGCCCTCACGAGCTCAGCGCGCGCCGGATGCCCTCGTCGAGCTTCTGGCGCGACGCCACGCTGATGATGTGCGGCGGCACCACGTTGCCCTGACGATCGATGAAGAACGTCTCCGGCGTCCCGGTGACGCCCCAGCCGGGATACGTCCCGCCGGTCGCGTCTCGCACGTTCATGTACGTCACGCCGTAGTGCTTCAGGTACGCGCGCGCCGGCGCCTTGAAGTCGAGCGCGTCGACGCCCACGAACACGACGCCCTTCGAGCTCCAGGCCTTGGCCGTGGCATCGAGCGTCTTCGCCTCCTGCTTGCACGGCAGGCAGTCCGACTGCCAGAAGTTGACGACGACGACCTTGCCGCGCAGCGACGCGAGGCTCAACCGGCCCTGACCATTGAGGCGCGGCAGATCGAGCTTCGGAGCGGGGACGATCTTGCCCTCGTCGACCTTCTGCGCGACGCCGGAGCCGCGGCTGTGCACGACGTCCCACACGAGCAGTCCCAGCAAGGCGAGGACTCCGACGGCGACAGCGGCACGAACGATGCGCATCAGAGAATGTAGACCGTCGTCCCCACCTGGACGTGGTCGAACAGCCACTCGGCGTCGGGCACCTCCATGCGAATGCAGCCGTGCGAGGCGCTGTAGCCGATCGAGGCCGGCTCATCGGTGCCGTGGATGCCGACGCCGGGCGCGTCGAGCCCCATCCAGCGCGTACCGAGCGGGTTGCCGGGGCCAGGCGGCACCGGCTTCAGGCCCTTCGCCCAGGCGTCCTGCACCGGCGGGTACCAGGTCGGGTTCTTCCACTTGACGACGATGTGCCAGACGCCCTTCGGAGTCGGGTAGATCGCCTGCCCGGTCGCGACCTTGAAGGTGCGCCGCAGCTTTCCGAGGTCGTAGAGGGAAAGGCGGTTGGTCGAGCGGTTGATGACGATCGTCTCGGCGAACGTCCCCACCGACACCTTCGGTGCGACGGCCTTCGTCCGCACCTGCACCGGCAGGCGCGTGTTCGCCTGCAGCTCGGCGACGATCTTCTCGGCCAGGCGCGACGTGCTGAGCGCACGGCCCGGCTTGTCCTTGGTGAGGAACGGCTTGCCCTGCTTCAGCTTCAGCGTCGCGTCGACCGGCGCGCGCGCGAAGCGCTTCTCGATCGCCGCGAGCCACGTGCGGAGCTCCGGTCCGTGCACCGCGACGACGAGCTGCACGTTCGCGCCGGACTCGGAGATGCGGGCCCGCGCGACCGCCGTGGCGGAGTACGCCGAGGCGACCTGCGTCGGGTCGAGCAGCACCTTGGTGTCGTCGACGACGACCGGCAGCGGCCGCCGGAACGCGAGCTGCACGGCGGAGACGGCGTCGGCCGGGCGCAGGCCGCCCACGCGTACGCCCGCGACGCGCACGCCGTGTGGCAGCGTCGGCCCGCTCGCGGGCGGCGCCGACGCGGTCGTCGTCGCGCTCGTCGTCGTCTCGGCGGTCGTGGTCGCCACCGTCGACGTGGTGGTCGACGTGGTGACGTCGGCGATCACGGCGCCGGAGAAGGCCCCCGCTGCCGCGAATCCGAGCACGAAGAGGACGGCTGCGGGCAGACGCTTCACTGCGCAAGCAGTGTAGCCAACGTTTCCAGGGCCATTTCCGGATCGTCCGAGACGATTCCGTCGACCCCGGCGGCCACGAGCCGGCGCACGGTGGCCGGGTCGTTCGCGGTCCAGGCCAGCACGGGAGCGCCCAGCCGGTGCGCGACCGAGACGGCGGCGCGCGAGCACAGCGTCTGGTGCAGCGACAGCGCGTTCGCGCGGGCCCAGCGGAGCAGCACGGGCACGCGCACGGGCATCGCCTGGCGGAGCGCCGCCGCACCGGCCCGGGTCAGCGGCACCGGCCAGCGAAGCTTCGAGATCCCGACCCGGTCGCGCGGGTAGCCGATCGCGACGGTGCAGCCGGGCGCCCTCGCCGCGATCCGCCGCCCGGTGAGGGCGAAGGCGGTCGACACGTACGCGCGGTCTTCGAGCCTGTGGCGGCGCAGCGCCTCGAGCACGCCGTCCTCGTAGCCCGGCAGCTTGATGTCGAGGTGCAGCCCGACGTCGTGGCCGCCGAGGAACTCGAGTGCGTCGTCGAGCGTGAGCTCCTCCTCGGGCAGTTCGTCGAGCGAGTGCCCGAGACGCAGGCCGGGCGAGATGTCGAACTCGACGATGTCGGCGCCGGCGTCGACGGCCGCCCGCAAGGAGGCGATCGTGTTCTCAGGGGCGCGCGCGGGCGCGCCGCGATGGCCGATCACGAGCGGGCGACCGAGGTCGCCGCCTCTGCGCAGGTTCACGTGCGTCGCAGCACGACGATCGCGCAATCGTCGGGCAGGTCGCCGCCGGCGAAGCCGCGGCACGCGGCGAGCACGGCGTCGGCGATCTCCTGCGCGGAGCGGGCGGCGTTCGCCGACAGCACATCGTCGAGCCGCTCGAGCCCATAGAGCTCGTGGCCGGAGCGAGACTCGATCACGCCGTCGGTGTAGAGCACGACCGTGCCACCGGGCGCGAGCTGCGCGCTCACCTGCTCGTAGGTCTGCGGCGCGTCGATGCCGAGCGCAAGGCCGCCGCAGGCAAGGCCGGTGACGGCGCCGTCGGGCGCGACGAGCCGCGGTTCGGGATGGCCGGCGCTCGCACAGAGCACCTCACCGCCGGCGTCGATCGTGACGTACGCCATCGTGATGAACTTGCCGATTGCGATCTCGCCGACGACGACCTCGTTCGCTGCTGCGAGGAACGCCGACGGCTCGGGGTGCTCGCGCGCGAGCGAGCGGAACACGAACTTCGCCATTGCCATGTCTGCGGTCGCATCGATGCCGTGCCCGGTGACGTCGCCGAGCACGACGGCGAGCCGCCCGTCACGCAGCTCGAGAAAGTCGAAGACGTCGCCGCCGACGTCGACCTGTGCCGCGGACTCGTACACCGCGCCGACCTCGAGGCCCGCCACCGACGGGCGCTCGCGCGGCAGCAGCGACTGCTGCATCGTCTCCGCGAACCGTTTCTGCTGCTGGTAGAGGCGCGCGTTGTCGATTGCGAGCGCGGCCTGCTGGGCGATCGTGCGCGCGGTCGCGAGCGTCTCCTGCGAGATCGGTGTCGCAGGGTCGAGCGACAGGATGGTGAGCTGAGCGAGCAGCTCGCTCGCGGTCGCGATCGGCAGCAGCGCAGCCGTCGATCCGTTGAGCAGGAAGGGGATCAGCAGCGAGTGCGCGCCGCCGAGCCGCTCGGCCGTCGCGGCGTCGAGCAGCAGAGGCTCGTGCGTGCGCGGCGGGCGCGGCTGAGGGCGTTCGAGGATCGCGCGCACGGCGTCGGCGAGCCGCGAATCGGCGACGTGCACCGCTCGCGGCACGAACTGGTCTCCGCGCTCGTCGGGAACGCGGATCACCGCGGCGTCGACGTTCAGCTCCTTGACCAGCGTCTCGGTGACCGCCGCGAGCGTGCTGTCGAGCGAGAGCGTCTGTGC
>PLDP01000032.1 GCA_003136795.1 Actinomycetota bacterium | reverse complement strand
GCGATGGTGATATTCGCGGCCGCCGCGGTGACCCAGGCCGGAACGGTATCGGCGTGCGTCGCGCTCCACTGCCACTCGGGAACGGCGAGTGCGCCCGCCGCCGCGAGCAACGGGCCGCCTGTGTCGCGACGCGCGTGCGCGCGCTGCACGAAGCGAATCCCGGGCCGCGCGCGCAGCTGCCGCTCGCCGCGCGCGTTCGCGACGCGCACCTCGGCGGTGTGCAGCGCGCCGATGCGCGTCACGACGCGCAGGCCGTGCAGCGCGGAGGGCGTGGTGTACCCGACCGAGACAAGACGGCCACCGGCGGCAACGGGCGTACACGCCAACGCCACGACTGCCACACCGAAGCAGACGCTTTTCCCCATACCCAACTCCCACTCGCACGTTAGGGCCGAGTGGCCTATTCGCCAATAGGCCACTCGGCCCACCGTTGTAAATGATGTTCTCGTACCGGGTACGCTCACCGCGATGGAGGAGAACCCCACGGGAGGCCGCATCGCGCTTGCGGCCGAAGGCGCTGCGAACGTGAGCACCGGCCTGCCGGTGCTCGACTACTTGGTGACGGAGCTCGCGCTCGCCGGGCGCTTCAAGCTGGCGCTCGAGGTCGCGCCCGGCGGTGCCGACGAGGCCGTGGTGGCCGCGGGGCACACGCTGGGGAAGGCGTTCGGGGAGCGCATCGACGCCGCCGGAGCCGCCGGACGGGGGTGGTCGCTCGTGCCGGCCGACGAGGCGCTCGCGCTCGCGGCGCTCGAGCGCGTCTCCGAGCCGAGGCTCGTCACGAACGTGGACTTCTCCGACCAGCGCGTCGGTGGGCTCGGCACCGACGTCGCGTCGCGCTTTCTGAACGAGCTCGCGCTCGCAGCCGGGCTGAACCTGCATGTCCGCCTCGTCGAGGGCACCGACCCGCAGCACGTGCTCGCTGCGATCTTCAAGGCCGTCGGCGCGGCACTCGGCCAGGCCTGCCGTCCCGTACCGGAGACCAAGGAGGACTCGTGACGAAGGAAGCCGTTCGCACCGAAGCAGCTCCCGCGCCGTTCCAGGGCGCGCCGTACTCGCAGGCGATCAAGGCGAACGGCTTCGTCTTCGTCTCGGGCCAGCTCTCGCTCCTGCCCGGCGAGAAGGAGCTGCTCGCGGGCGACATCAAGGCGCAGACGCAGCAGGTGTTCGCGAACCTGCGCGCGATCCTCGAGGAGGCCGGCAGCTCCCTCGACCGGCTCGTGAAGACGACGGTGTTCCTGCAGAACCTCGACGACTTCGCCGGGATGAACGAGATCTATGCGAGCCACGTCGGCTCCACGCCGCCTGCGCGCTCAACGGTCGAGGTCGCGAAGCTTCCGTCCGGCGCATTGGTCGAGATCGAGGCGATCGCCCTCGTCTAGGGAAATCGAGGAGTACATTCGCTCGCTCGGACTGGACGCATATGTCGTGGGCGGCGCGGTCCGCGACGAGCTGCTCGGCGCTGATGCGAAGGACGCCGACTTCCTCGTGCCCGGTGTCGACATCGAGGGCCTGCGCGCGGCGCTCGAGCCGCACGGCCGTGCGGAGGAGCTCGTCGTCGCAGGGCGTCCGGTCGGCGTGCGCTTCTTTCCACGCGACCCCGGCGTGCGCAAGCTCGTGCGCGCGGGGATCGAGCTCGCGCCGCCGCGGCGCGAGCTCTCGACCGGCCCGGGGCGCCACGACTTCGAGATCGTCGTCGATCCGTCGGCGTCCGTCGAACAGGATCTCGCGCGCCGCGACTTCACCGTGAACGCGATGGCGCGGCGCCTGGCCGACGGGACGCTCGTCGATCCCTACGGCGGGCGCGCCGACCTCGAGGCGGGGACGCTGCGCACCGTCTCGCCGTCGAGCTTCGCCGAGGATCCGCTGCGGCTGGTTCGCGGGCTGCGCTTCGTGTCTCAGCTCGGGCTCGAGCCCGATGAGCAGACGCTGGCGCAGATGCGCGAGGAGGCGGCCAGCGTCGAGCTCGTCTCGGGCGAGCGCATCGGCGGCGGCCTCGCGTCGGACGGCATGGGGGAGCTGTCGAAGCTCCTGCTCGGGGCGCAGCCGGCGAAGGCGCTCCGGCTCGCGCGCGACACGGGTGTGCTCGTGCACGTGCTGCCCGAGTTCGAGCAGTCGATCGGCTTCGAGCAGGAGAGCCGCTGGCACGCACTGACCGTCGACGAGCACACATTCGAGGTCGTCCAGGCCGCTGCCGACGCGGGGTTCCCGCTGCGCGTCCGGCTCGCCGCGCTCTTCCACGACCTCGGCAAGCCGCATGTGGCGTGGCGTGGCACCGACGGCCGGTTGCACTACTACGCGAAGCACGGCTATGCGGAGCGAAGTCACGAGCAGGTCAGCGCGCAACTCGCCGAGCAGGCGCTCGACCGGCTGCGCTATCCGACCGACCTGCGCAAGCGCGTGGTGCGCATCGTCCGCAGCCACATGATCGATCCCGGCAAGGCGAATCCGCTGCGGGCGCGGCGACTGCTCGCCCGCTACGGGGCAGGGCTGCTCTTCGACCTGCTCGACCACAAGGAGGCCGACCTGCGGGGCAAGGGACGGCCGGCCGACGAGGACCTCGCGAAGGTCGAGCGCTTCCGCGCGATCGTGCGTGAGGAGCTGGGCAGCCCGCACCGTCTCGCCGACCTCTCGGTCAGCGGCGACGACCTGATCGCGCTCGGCTACACGCCCGGGCCGGCGATCGGGCAGACGCTGCAGACGTTGCTGCAGGAGGTGGTCGACGAGCCGGCGCTGAACAGGCGCGAGACCTTGCTCGAGCGGGCGAAGGAGCTCGCGGGNNCATCGCCTGCGCGGCCCTCGGCCTCGACGCGGAGCGGCTCGCCTTCAATCGCCAGGTGCACTCGCCGACGGTGCACCGCGCGCACGCGGGGAAGCGCGGCGAGCCCGGCGACGGGCTTTGGAGCGACGAGCCGGGGCTGCCGCTCCTTGCCATGTCGGCGGACTGTCTGCCGATCGCGATCGCACGGCGCGACGGGCGGCGCGCTCTTGCGGTGCTGCACGCGGGCTGGCGGGGCCTGGCGGAGGGAGTGGTCGCCGCCGGCGTCGCGGCGCTTGGCGCCGGCGCGAAGGCCGCGGTGATCGGGCCGGCGATCGGGCCGTGCTGCTACGAGGTGGGTGACGAAGTCGCGACGCTGTTCGACGCCGACCTGACCGTCGAGCGGAAGCTCGACCTCTGGAGCGCAGCCGAACGCGCGCTGCGCGGCGCGGGCGTCGAGACGGTCGAGCGCGTGGACCTCTGCACGCGCTGCCACCCGGAGCTCTTCTTTTCACACCGGCGGAGCGGGCGTGCGCGCGGCGTCCAGGGGGTGCTCGGTGCTGTCGCCTGACGAGATCCGCGCGCGCTTCGAGCGCGTGCAGGCACAGGTCGGACCGGGGGTGACCGTCGTCGCCGCGACGAAATACGTGACGCTCGCCGACATGGCACGACTCGTCGAAGCCGGCATCACCGTCGTCGGCGAGAACCGCGCGCAGGACCTCGAGGCGAAGCACGCCGAGTACGGCGACGCGTTCACGTGGCACTTCATCGGCCATCTCCAGTCGAACAAGGTCAAGGTCGTGAACCGCATCTGCACGCTCGTCCACTCGCTCGACTCGGAGTCGGCGGCGCGGCGGCTCGAGGTGCCCGCGCTCGTCCAGGTGAATCTCTCCGGCGAGCGCTCGAAGTCCGGGGTCGAGCCGGGGGAGATCCCGGCGTATCTCGCCTACGACGTGCGCGGCCTCTCGACCATGCCGCCCGCCGCAGCGACCCCCGACGACTCGCGAGCCTGGTTTTCGAGGCTGCGCGCGCTCGCCCGCGAACACGGTCTCCGGGAGCTCTCCATGGGCACCACGCAGGATTTCGCCGTCGCCGCCGAAGAAGGGGCGACGCACGTTCGCGTGGGGTCAATCCTGTTTCGAGATTAGGATTCGCTGCAAATGGCGCTAGGAGATCTATGGAGTCGCACGCTCGTCTACTTCGGCATCGCCGAGGAGGACGACGACTGGGAGGACGAAGACGGCTTCGCGGCCGAGGAGAGCCTCGAGCAGAGCTACCGCGAGCGGCCGAACGTCCGCCGCCTGACGCCGCGCCGGCGCTCGCAGGATTTCGACGACTGGACGGAGTCGGAGGCCGACCAGCCGACGCACCGCGCCGCGGCCGTGCGCCCGTCCCGCGTCCGCGAGATGCGCCCCCAGATCGAAGCGGTGCCGAACCCGTCCAGCGTCAAGGTGCACCTGGTGCTGCCGCGCAGTTTCAACGACGCGCAGCAGATCGCCGACAAGTTCAAGCAGGGGATCCCCGTGATCCTCAACCTCCAGAGCGCCGACACCGAGCTCTCCAAGCGGCTGATCGACTTCGCGAGCGGGCTGACCTATGCCCTGAACGGCGGCATGCAGCGCGTCGCCGACAAGGTCTTCCTGCTCACCCCGCGCAACGTCGAAGTCTCCGCCGAGCAGCGCGCAGCGCTCCTCGAGCGCGGCGGCTTCTTCAACCAGGCGTAGGAAAAGGGCATAGCGGCGCGAAGGGTGCGCCATGCTGCTCGACGCAGTCAGCGAAGTCGAGTTGTTCGTGAGCGTCTTTTTCGACGTTTACATCCTGGCGATCCTCGCGTACATCCTCACGTCCTGGGTGCAGCTGCCCTACTCGCTTCGGCCGGTCCAGCGCTTCCTCTACGACGCGTGCGAGCCCTACCTGAGGCTGTGGCGGCGGATCCTGCCGTTCCGGATCGGGGCGTTCGATTTCTCGCCGATGGTCGCCGTGTTCGCACTGATCGCAGTCGAGCGGATCCTCATCGCCGTCCTCGACCGCCTGCACTGAGAGGAGCTCCGAATGCGGTACACACCTGTTGAGCTGAGACACGTTCGCGCCACGCGCGGCCTCCTTGGCTACAAGCGCCACGAGATCGACCGGCTGTTGGAGGACGTCGCGGACAGCTTCGAGGAGGTCTGGAGCGACCGCGGCGAGCTTGCCGACAAGCTCGAAGACCTCGAGAAGCTGCTGGCCGACGTGAAGCAGCGCGAGGCGCTGCTCACCGCGACGCTCGTGTCCGCCGAGCGGGCCGCGGCCGACGCGCGCGATCAGGCCAAGAAGGAAGCCGAGCTGATCGTCGCCGAAGCCCACCAGGAGGCGCGCTCGGTCACCCGCGCGGCCCAGGGCGAACGCGAGCGGCTCTTCGGCGAGGTGCGCCGTGTCGAGACGCTCCTCCGCGCAGCGCTCGGGATGGTCGAGGAGACGAAGAACGAGCTGCCGGCCTCCGAT
This sequence comes from Actinomycetota bacterium, assembly GCA_003136795.1. Taxonomy (GTDB): domain Bacteria; phylum Actinomycetota; class Thermoleophilia; order Gaiellales; family Gaiellaceae; genus PALSA-600. The sequence goes on along the minus strand of PLDP01000032.1, from coordinate 6,747 downwards.
GGGGTCTCCGAGCACTGGCCGAAGCGGCAGGACACCCGGGAGTTCCAGGCGGTGCAGCCGGAGCAGGTCGCGCCGCAGGAGACCCCGAAGCTGCCTCCGGTGCAGTCCGTGCCGGAAGCGGGGGACGACGAAGACGGCCCGTGGGCAGGCCGGGACTTCGCCTGGGGGTAGCGGCGCTCCTCTACCCTGCCGGTGTGAGCTCTCGCCTCCAGCTGCGGGTCTCGCCCGGAGCCGCCTGCGCCGGGATCGTGGGCCGGTACGGCAACGCCTGGAAGGTGCGTGTCACCGCCGCGCCCGAGGACGGCAAGGCGAACGCCGCCGTTGTCCGCCTGCTCGCGGATACCCTCGCAGTGCCCGCGCGGAATGTCGAGATCGTTTCCGGGCACGCGTCACGGGACAAGACCGTCGCGCTGGAGGGCATCGACCACGACGAGATCGAGCGGCGACTCGCGAGCGCGAGCGGCGCGGGAAAGGATTCTTAGGTGACGAGCATCGAGACCGGCGAGTTCAAGAAGCTCCTGGAGGCCGAGCGTGCGCGGCTGCACGACGCGGTCGACTTCCTGGCGAAGGAGAACGCAGTCAGCGTCGAGGACGAGGAGCTCGGGGGCCGCGGCGTCGACAGCCACATGGCCGACATGGCGACGGCCACGTATGACCGCGAGCTCGACGAAGGCCTCGAGGAGGGTGCGCAGACGACGCTCGACGAGATCGAGGCCGCTCTTGGGCGCATCGAGGACGGGAGCTACGGCGTCTGTGAGGTCTGCGGCAAGCCGATCGGCGCAGAGCGCCTGTCCGCGATCCCGTGGGCCCGTCTCTGCATCGACGACCAGCGCCGCCTTCGTTGAGCGAAGTCAGGGTGGGGTCGACGACGAACGGGCTACAGCCCGTTTCGGTCGCGGAGCGGTCGCTCGCCGCCGGGGCCTGGCAGTGGGCCGGGCTTGCGGCGGTTGCGCTCGCGGCGGTGACCGCCGACCAGCTGACCAAGCACGTGGTCACGAGCACGCTCGCCCTCGACGAGTCGGAGCACGTGATCGGCCCGCTCTCGATTCACCACGTGCAGAACTCCGGGATCGCGTTCGGTCTTTTTTCGAGCGACACGGTGATCGTGACCGCGGTGACGGCGGGCGCCGTGATCTGGATGATCGTGTTCTTCGCCCGCTCGGGCGCGCGGCACCCGGTGCTGCCTGCGGCGCTCGGCCTGCTGATCGGCGGCAGCCTCTCGAACCTCGTCGACCGGATCCGCCTGCACCACGTGACGGACTTCATCGACGTCAAATGGTGGCCTGCGTTCAACCTCGCCGACAGCTTCATCGTCGTCGGTGTCGCCATCCTGCTCGGTGCGCTCATCGCAGCCGACCGGGCGCCCAAGCCGCCGCGGCGCTCGCTCGACGTCGCCGCCCGGTGAAGGTCCCCACTAGCGCAGCGGGCGAGCGGCTCGACCGGTTCCTCGCGACGCAGCTCGGCTCACGGGGCGCCGCCGAGCGCGCGGTCGAGGCCGGCGCGCTCGTCGACGGCATCGCGCGCCCGAAGAGCTTCCGGCTCGAGGGCGGGGAGGAGATCGAGCTGCCCGTCGCCGTGCCCGCCCCGGCCGTCGCGCCGCCGGCCGAGCCCGCGATCGTCTGGGAGGACGAGCACCTGCTCGTGATCGACAAGCCGGCCGGGCTCGTCGTGCATCCGGGAGCCGGCCACGCGAGCGGCACCCTCGTCGACGCGCTCGCCGGCAAGATCGCGGGTGGGGAGCCCGGGCGTCCCGGCATCGTCCACCGGCTCGACCGTGACACGTCGGGGCTGATGGTCGTCGCCCGCTCGCAGGAGGCGCACGAGCTGCTGACGGAGCTCGTGCGCGAGCACGCGCTCGAGCGCACGTACACCGCGCTCGTCAAGGGCCGGCCGCAGTCGCGCACCGGCCGGATCGAGGCGCCGATCGGACGCGACCGCGGCGACGCGACGCGCATCTCGCTCGACAGCGAGTCGGCGCGCGAGGCGATCACTCACTTCGAGGTGGAGCGCCTGTGGCCGGAGCACGCGCTGCTGCGTGTCACGCTCGAAACGGGGCGGATGCACCAGATTCGCGTGCACCTCGCCGCCGTCGATCTGCCGGTCGTCGGCGACTCGACCTACGGCGTGGCGGAGCCCGCGCTCGGCCGTCAGTTCCTACACGCGTCCGAGCTCGCGTTCCCGCATCCGGTCTCGGGCGAGCGGATCGAGACACGGTCGGAGCTGCCGCCCGATCTTGCCGCCTTCCTCAATGCGCTCGCCTGAAACGAGTACCGGCTACCATTCAGGTGTCCAAGTCCCCTCGACCGGCGGGAAACCCACGGTGGACGGTGGCCGGAGCTCATTCGGCTTCCATCGCGGCCTCGCCGGTGCAATGCAACTCAAACCGCAGAAAGGGGCTCTCATGCCCGTCGTTTCCATGAAGGAATTGCTGGAGGCCGGCGTCCATTTCGGGCACCAGACCCGCCGCTGGAACCCGAAGATGAAGCGCTTCATCTTCACCGAGCGCGGTGGCATCTACATCATCGACCTCACCCAGACGCAGGAGCTCCTGGACGAGGCCTACAACTTTGCGAAGGCGATCGCCGAGCGGAACGGTTCGGTGCTCTTCGTCGGCACCAAGAAGCAGGCGCAGGACGCCGTCCGCGACGAGGCGCGCCGGGTCGGCATGCCGTACGTCAACAACCGCTGGCTCGGCGGGCTCCTGACGAACTGGCGGACGATCTCCGACCGGATCCAGCGCCTGCACGAGCTGCGCGCGCTGAAGACGGAGGCCCAGCTCGACCTGCTGCCGGCGAAGGAGCGCATCTCCATGGAGGCCGAGCTCGAGAAGCTCGAGTCGAACCTGGGCGGTGTCGCCGACATGCGCCGCCAGCCCGACGCGATCTTCATCGTCGACCTCCGCAAGGAGCAGCTCGCGGTGCGAGAGGCCAAGCGCCTTAACCTGCCCGTGATCGCTCTCGTCGACACGAACTGCGATCCCGACGAGGCCGACTACGTGATCCCCGGCAACGACGACGCGATTCGCTCGTGCCACCTCGTGATCAAGGCGCTCGCCGACGGCATCGAGGCGGGCAAGCGCAAGGTGACCTCGGCGGAGCTGCAGGGCGCAAAGAACGGCNNCGAGGAGACCGCCGAATGACCGACATCACGGCGCCGATGGTCAAGGAGCTTCGCGACGCGACGAGCGCCGGGATGATGGAGTGCAAGCGCGCGCTGCAGGAGACCGACGGCGACTTCGACGAGGCCGTGAAGCTCTTGCGCGAGAAGGGCATGGCGTCCGCCGCAAAGCGCGCCGACCGCAGGACGAGCGAAGGCAAGGTCGGCGTGCTGGTGCGCGACAACGTCGGCGCGATCGTTGCGATCGGCTGCGAGACGGAGCCCGTCTCCAACAACGAAGACTTCCTCGCGTACGCCGAGCAGCTCCTGCAGACCGTGTTCGACGGCGGCGAAGCCTCGACGCTCGAGGACGAGCGTGTTGCCCTGGCCGCGAAGCTCGGCGAGAACATTCAGGTCGCCGGCGTGAAGCGCATGGAGGCTTCGGACGGTGAGCACCTCACCTTCTACGTGCACGCGCCTGCGAACAAGGTCGGCGCGCTCGTGCGCACGAAGGGCGGCGACCCGGCCGCGGCCCGCAGCCTCGCGCTGCATCTCACGTTCGCGCGTCCGACCTACGGCACGCGGGACGAGGTCCCGCAAGAGCTCGTCGACGCGGAGCGCGAGATCCTCTCCAAGTCGGAAGAGGTGCTGTCGAAGCCCGAGAACGTCCGCGAGAAGATCGTCGAGGGCCAGTTGAACAAGAGGTTCTTCGGCGAGTCGGTGCTGACGGAGCAGACGTGGTACCGCGCGGACGAGGCAACCGGCACGGTCGCGCAGTACTTGAAGGAGCACGGGATCGAGCTCCTCGACTACGCCTGGTACGCCGTCTCGTAAGTGGCCTTCAAGCGCGTCCTGCTGAAGCTCTCCGGCGAGGCTCTGATGGGCTCCGGCGAGTTCGGCGTTGATGCACGCACGGTGGACGAGCTCGCCCGCGAGCTCGTCCAGGTGCGCGCGGGCGGGCTCGAGATCGCGCTCGTGATCGGCGGTGGGAACATCTACCGCGGCATGTCGGCGGCGGCGCAGGGGATCGACCGCGCCACCGGCGACTACATGGGGATGCTCGCGACGGTGTTGAACGCGCTCGCGGTGCAAGAGGCGCTCGAGCGCAACGGCGCCGACACGCGCGTCCTCTCGGCGATCCACGTGCAGGAGGTGGCGGAGCCGTACATTCGCCGCCGCGCCGTGCGTCACCTCGAGAAGGGGAGGGTCGTCATCTTCGCGGCCGGCACCGGCAACCCGTATTTCACCACCGACACCGCGGCCGCCCTGCGGGCGCTCGAGATCGGCGCCGAGGCGATCCTGATGGCCAAGCACGGGGTGGAGGGCGTCCTGGACGGCGATCCGCGCGTGAGCCCGGACGCCAAGCTGATCCCCGAGCTCACGCACTTGCAGGCGATCGAGCGAGGATTGAAAGTGATGGACACGACGGCCCTCTCGCTCTGCATGGACAATCGGCTCCCGATCCACGTCTTCGAGCTCGCGCCGGGCACCATCGGCAGAGTGGTGGAGGGGGAACGCGTAGGCACCATTATTTCCACACCCGAAGGAGACGCACGGTGATCGAGAACTTCATCGGCGACGCGCAAGGACGCATGGACAAGTCGGTCGAGACGACGCACGAGCACTTCAACTCGGTCCGCACCGGCCGCGCGACTCCCGCGCTGCTCGACCGGATCACGATCGACTACTACGGCACGGCGACACCGCTCAAGAACCTGGCGACGATCAACTCGCCGGAGCCGCGGATGTTGACGATCCAGCCGTTCGATCCGACGTCGATCAAACAGATCGAGAAGACGATCCTCGAGTCCGACCTCGGGCTGACGCCATCGAACGACGGCAAGCTGATTCGCCTGCCGATCCCGCAGCTGACCGAGGAGCGCCGCAAGGAGCTCGTCAAGCTCGTCAAGCAGATGGCCGAGGAAGGGCGCGTCGCCGTGCGCAACGTCCGCCGCGACGCGATCAAGCACCTCGAGGACCTCGTCAGAAACGGTGACGTCGGCGACGACGAGGAGCGGGCGGCCGAAAGCCGTGTGCAGAAGCTGACGGACGAGCACACTGCGAAGATCGACGAGTTGCTGAGGCGCAAAGAGGCCGAGATCATGGAGGTCTGAGCGCCTCCATGAACCTTCTCTCCCGAATCAGGACGCTCGCGCGCATCCGGCCGTTGCCGGAGCAGGACCTACCGGAGGTCGCCGGCTCGGTCGCGATCATCCTCGACGGCAACGGCCGTTGGGCCAAACGTCGCGGACTGCCGACCGCAGCCGGGCACCGCGCCGGCGCGCGCACGGTGCGCAAGATCGTCGAAGCTGCAATCGACATCGGCGTCCACGACCTGTCGGTGTTCGCGTTCTCCACCGAGAACTGGTCGCGGCCGCAGGACGAGGTGGACGCGCTGATGGAGATCTTCGCCGAGACGATCGAGCGCGAGCTGCCCGACCTCGCCGAGCAGGGCGTGCGGGTGCGCTTCATCGGGCGTCGCGACCGTGCGCCGGAGACGCTGCAGCAGCGCATGGCCGCGATGGAAAACCGCACCGAGCTGAACACGCGCCTCAACCTTTGGGTCGCCTTCGACTACGGCGGCCGCGCCGAGCTCGTCGAAGCAGCGCGCCGGATCGTCGAGAGCGGCGTCGACGCGGACGAGATCGACGAGAACGTCTTCGCCGCGAACCTCTATGCGCCCGACCTGCCGGATCCCGATCTGCTGATCCGCACGAGCGGAGAGCTGCGGATCTCAAACTTCCTGCTCTGGCAGCTCGCCTACGCCGAGCTCGTGTTCGTGGACAAGCTCTGGCCCGACTTCGAAGAGCGCGACCTGCGCTCGGCACTCGCGGACTACGCGTCGCGCCGTCGAAGATTCGGCGGCAGATGAGCACTCGATGAGTAACGCCGTCTCCCGTCTCGTGATCGCGATCGTGCTGCTACCAGTCGTGCTCGGCGCGGTCTACCTCGGCGGCTGGTGGGTGTTCGCGCTCGCTACGTTCTGTGCGTGCGTCGCGCTGCACGAGTTTTGGCTGCTCGCGCGGCCGCTTGCGCCGCTTGCGCTCGCCGGATACATCGGCGCTGTGCTCGCGCTCGTCGGCGCGGAGCTCTCTGGACTGGACTGGATGATCGGCGGCGTGCTCTCGACGTTCGTGCTCGCCTTCGGGCTGAAGGCGATCTCGGAGGCGCGCCAGGCAGCGACGATCGCGATCAGCGGCACCGTGATGGGAGCGGTCTGGATCGGGGTCGGGCTCGGGTTCGTGATCCTGCTGCGGGCGATTCCCGATCATGGACGCCTTGCGGTCGTCACCGTGCTCCTCGCGGTCTGGGCAGGCGACTCGCTGGCGTATTTCGGTGGCCGTCTCGTGGGCCGGCACAAGATGGCGCCGCGCACCTCGCCGGGCAAGACGTGGGAGGGATTTGTGTTCGGGACCGCCGCGACGATCTTCGTCACCTTCGTCGCGCTCTACAAGCAGCATTTCCTGACGATCGGCCAGTCGATCATGCTCGGCGTGGTGCTCGCGATCGCGGCGCCACTGGGCGATCTCTTCGAGTCGCTCCTGAAGCGCGACATGGATGTGAAGGACACGGGCACGCTGCTCGGCGGCCACGGGGGCATGCTCGACCGGATCGACGCCCTGCTGTTGGCCGCTCCGGCGGCCTACTTCG
>PLDP01000166.1 GCA_003136795.1 Actinomycetota bacterium | reverse complement strand
GCGCGCCTGCTGCAGGCGTTCGTCTGGGCCGACCAGACCGAACGGGTCGAGCGGCTCCTCCGCGCGATCGACATCGTCCGCCACGACCCGCCGGAGCTGATGCGCGGCGACTACGTCGAGTCGCTGCCTGCGCTGCTTCGTGATCGCCACGACAACGCTCAGCTCGTCGTCTTCCAGACCGCGTCGACGATGTACCTCGACTCGGGCGCGACCGATCGCCTGCGGGCCGCGCTGCACGACGCGGCCCACGACGAGCCGCTCGTCTTCATCTCCACCGGGCGCGCACCGGATGACAACGGCTTCGCGCTCGAGCTCGAGCGCTATCCCGACGGCCGCGTCGAGCGGCTCGGCGTCTTCGACTTCCACGGCGAATGGCTGGAGTGGGGGCGTTGATCACCTCGAAGGACAACGAGCGGCTGAAGCTCGTGCGCAAGCTGAACGACAAGCGCTGGCGCGACAAGCTCGGCCTCTTCTTCGTCGAAGGCGAGGATGCGGTCGCCGCTGCGACGGCGGCGCCGGTCGATCTGCTGTGGGCCGGTGAAGACGTCGAGCCGAAGCTGCTGGCGGACGTCGCGAGCGCGCCGCACCCGCCGCGCGTCGTCGGCGTCTACCGGCGCGCCGACCTGCCCGCGTGGGAAGAGCGCGACGCGACCCTGGCGCTCTGGCACGTCTCCGACCCCGGCAACGTCGGCGCGCTGATCCGCACCGCCGAGGCGTTCGGCGCGGCAGTCGCGCTTTCGGACGGCTGCGCCGACCCGACCTCGCCCAAGGCGCTGCGCGCGAGCGCCGGCTCGATCTGGCGCGTGCCGCTCGGAAGGTATGAAAGTAACACCGTGTTACAAGCAAAGCGGGTTGCGCTCGTAGCGCACGGCGGAGAGCCGCTCGCGTCCGTTGACCTGGCCGGACGGGTCGTGTTCCTGCTCGGGGCCGAGCGGGAGGGGCTGCCGGCCGAGGTGGAGCGCGACGTCGACGCGACGATCCCGATCGTCGGCGCCGAATCTCTGAACGTCGCTGTGACCGGCGCGCTGGCGCTCTACGAGCGCGCGCGGCAGCTCGGCAATGGTGTCTGACACCTCCCGGTGTCAGACACCGGTTCGCGCGCGGCAGACGTAGATCGAGTCCTCGCCGCCGCGCCACGGCTTGCGGTCGAACCAGCCGTAGACGTTCTCGACGACGAAGCCCTCCTCGCGCAGGAGCGCCTTCCACTCGCGCACGTCGAGCCAGGCGAGTGACATCTCCGCCTCGCCCGCCTCGCCGCGCACGTGGAGGATCAGCGTGCGCGTGCTCTCGAACCAGTCCGCGCGCTCCCAGATGCCCGGCTCGCGCTCGAGCCACTTGCCCTGAGTCTCCTCGATGTCCTCCGGGCTCGGCGCGAACACGTCGAAGACGAAGTGGCCCTTCGGCGCGAGGTGACGCTGGACGGCGCGCAGGACAGCACGCCGATCGGCGTCGGTCTCCAGATGCAGCAGCGAGCGGAACGGCGCGATCACGAGCGGGAACTCACCTTCGACCGGCGGGTCGCGCATGTCGCCGTGGCGCAGGTCGATCGAGACGCCCGCGAGCTCGGCGCTCTCGCGCGCGACCTCGAGCATCCCCGCGGAGAGATCGACGCCGATCACCTCGAACCCCGTGGCCGCGAGGGGCACGGCGATCCGGCCGGTGCCGACGCCGAGCTCCAGCACGGGGCCGCCGAAGCGCCTCGCCTCGGCGAGGTAGAAGGGCACGTCCTCGACCACCGTCACCGACCAGGGGTCGTAGACGCGGGCGATCTTGTCGTAGGCGGACATGCGCCTATGCTGCCTACCGATAGTCTCGCCGCGTGGATTGGACCGCGTATGAAGCCCAAGCCCTGGCGGCGTATCACGCGGCCGCAACGCTCGAGGAGCTGTCGGAGGTGAACGTCCGGTACCGCGGGCGGAAGGCAGCGCTGCCCCAGGCATTGCGCGCTGTTCGCGACCGCGAAACAGGTTCAACGCTGAATTCGCTCAAGGCGCGGCTCGAAGAGGCTGAATACACCGCGGCGGCGCGGATCGCGAAAGCACAGGTGCCGGCCGACTCGGGCGTCGACGTCACGATCCCCGGCCACCTCGTGCGTCGCGGGCGGCTGCACCTGCTGACGCAGATCAGGCGCGAGATCGAGGACATCTTCCTCGGCATGGGCTACGAGGTCTGGGACGGCGCCGAGGTCGCGACCGTGTGGGAGAACTTCGACGCGCTCACGAGCGATGCGGGACATCCCTCGCGCTCGCAGCTCGACACGTTCTACCTCGACGCCGACACCGTGCTGCGCACGCACACCTCGCCGGACCAGATCCGGGCGATGCAGCAGCGGACGCCGCCGATCTACATGGTCTCGCCCGGGCGCTGTTACCGCCGCGACACGCCCGACGCAACGCACTCGCCGATCTTCCTGCAGGTCGAGTGCCTGGCCGTCGACCGTGGGATCACGCTCGCCGACCTGCAAGGAACGGTGCTGCAGTTCTTCCGCGCGCTGTTCGGCCAGGAGCGCGAGGTGCGCATGCGCACGAGTTTCTTCCCGTTCACCGAACCGTCGGTCGAGTTCGACGTCACCTGTTTCATCTGCGGCGGGAAAGGCTGCGCGACGTGCAAGCACTCCGGCTGGATCGAGATGGGCGGCGCGGGCTGGGTCGACCCCGACGTGTTCCGCAACGTCGATCTCGACCCGGAAGAGTGGCAGGGCTTCGCCTTCGGGTTCGGGATCGAGCGCATCGCCATGCTCCGGCACGGTCTGCCCGACCTGCGCGCGTTCTGGGAGAACGACCTCCGAGTG
>PLDP01000260.1 GCA_003136795.1 Actinomycetota bacterium | reverse complement strand
ATCAAGGAACTCGCGGGTCAGACCAGCGTCTCGGGAGACGACCTTATCCGCGACGCGAAGCTGGGTCACATTTCGGTCACATGCGAGGACGAGATCGCGAAATAGGACTCGCCTGGCAGACACGAAATCTTCAGCTTGCAGGGAATTCGTGGAAGCCCTCTGACGGACTCGAACCGTCGACCCCCTCCTTACCATGCGCTCCGAAACGGTTGCCAGGGGTTGCCACCGGTTGCCGATCGGCATGTTTGAGCCGTTTTCGGGGCGGTCCCGTTTGCGACCAGTCGCCACCGGTTGCGCCCGCTTGGCTCCATAGATGCTCCATCGGTGTGGCTTCGACCTTCGAGCCACGGCCCCTCTGGCTAGATCGGGATCTGGGTGCCGATGGCGACGACGCGGTCGGCGGGGAGTTGGAAGTATTCGGTTGGGCTCGGCGCGGTTCGAGCGAGCGCGCTGAAGAGTCGCTTGCGCCACATCGTGATTCCGCCTTGCGCGGTCGGATGGATGGTGATTCGACTGAGGAAGTAGGTGGCGTCATCGAGATTGCGGAGCTCGCGGGTCTGGTTCGCGGCGAGTTGGAGCGAAGCTGGGACGTCGGGTCTGTCGCGGTAGCCGAAGCGCGCGGTGACGAGAACGATCCGGTCGCTGGGATCGTCGAGGCCGTCGATGCCGCAGCGGTCCTCGTCGCCGACATGCGGGACATCGAGGATCTCGCTGCGGAAGATGACGATCTGCTCGTGGCGGATGTGGTTGTGCTCGGCGTTGATCCGCAGCGCCAGCGGGGTGGTGTCGGTACTGGAGCTCAGATAGACAGCCGTGCCCGGGACGGTGACCAGGGGCGGTGTGTGCTGGTCGAGCCGGGCGATGAATTCGCGGAGCGGTCCCTCCTCGGTGATGCGTTTTTCGGTCACGGTCTTGCGCCCCCAGTTCCAGGTCCTCATCAGCACGAAGAGCGCGCCGCCGAGCAGGAGTGGAAACCAGCCGCCGTGGTGGACCTTGAGCAGGTTCGAGGCGAAGAAGGTGAGGTCGATCGCGAGCAGGGGGGCGACGACGAGGAGTCCGAGCCAGGTGGGCCAGCCCCAGAGACGCCGCGTGACGATGTAGGCCAGAACGCTGGTGGTGGCCATCGTGCCGGTAACCGCGATGCCGTAGGCGGCGGCGAGTGAGGCCGAAGAGCCGAAGCCCAGGACGACTCCCACAATTGCCACGTACAGCAGCCAGTTGACCGCGGGGAGATAGATCTGACCGCGCATCTCCTCGGAGGTGTGGCGGATGGTCAGGCGCGGCAGGTAGCCGAGTTGAACCGCCTGCTGGCTGAGCGAGAAGGCGCCGGAGATGACCGCCTGTGACGCGATCACTGTCGCGGCTGTGGCCAGCACCACCAACGGGATCGTCAGCGACGGGCCGGTAAGGTGGAAGAATGGGTTGGCCGCGATCCGGGGGTCGTGCAACATCAGTGCGCCTTGCCCGAAGTAGCAGAGGGTGAGGCTGGGTAGGGCGACGACGAGCCAGGCCGTCGCAATCGGGATGCGGCCGAAGTGGCCCATGTCTGCGTAGAGCGCTTCGACTCCGGTGATGCAGAGGACGATCGCGCCGAGCGACACGAACGCGACCCATGGCTGGCGGTCGACGTACGAGACGGCGTTGAGCGGATCGACCGCTCGCAACACGGCCGGGTTGCGAGCGATCCCATAGGCGCCGAGGACGGCGATCGTGAGGAACCAGACCAGCATGATCGGCCCGAACGCGCTTCCGATCCGTCCTGTGCCTTTGTGTTGGAAGGCGAAGAGCAGAGTCAGCACGATCAGCGTCAGTGGCAGCACGAACTGGTGGACGCTCGGCGAGGCGACCTGGGTCCCTTCGATCGCCGAGAGGACAGAGATCGCCGGTGTGATCACGCCGTCGCCGTAGAAGAGCGCGACGCCGATCAGTCCGAGGAGCAGCACGACACTGCGTTCTCTCCCGCCCGCGCGTCGGCCCGCGAGCGCCATCAGAGCCATGACGCCACCCTCGCCGCGGTTGTCGGCGCGCATCACGAAGAGCACGTACTTGACGGTGACGACGACGATCAGGCTCCAGAAGAACAGCGAGAGGATGCCGACGACGTTCGCCTCGGTGACCCGAAGGTGGTCGTGCGGTGAAAAGGCAGCTTGAAGTGCGTACAGCGGACTGGTGCCGATATCGCCGAAGACGACACCGAGCGCCGCAAGCGCCAAGGCGCCCGACTTGGCCCGGCCTGCTTCGCTTGCTTGCGGCTCCGACTTCATCTACGCAGGCTAAACACACGACCCTCTCAAGATCCGGTTTGCGTAGCTTGCGTTCGGAAGCAATTCGAAGCTTTATCGGAGAAGGACTCACCGGCGTGCGGACGCTCGGTGGACGCCGAGGCTTGTCGTCGTCGCCCCGGCCGACAACGAAAGGAGCTGATCAGCAGGAACTTTGAGAAGCCCTCTGACGGACTCGAACCGTCGACCCCCTCCTTACCATGGAGGTCGTGCGATGCGGCGGGCGGTCCTCGAGGTTAGCGGTGTGCATCGCTTTCTCTTGGTAGATCGCTCTTTGCACAAACGAACCACCTGATCGGAAGACGGCTGAGCATCTCCGAGAATGCTGCGACCTGTCCCCAAGACCTGTCCCCAAGACCGTGGTGTCGCCGCCCCTGAGGCGACAGTCGCGACACATCTCGAAGACTTCGCTGCCAGCCCGGCCTGCGCTTCGTCGGCGCACCGGAGGCTTGGCACACAGCACCGACTGTAGATGGTCTGACTTACGCTGCCTAACAACGGGGCGAGTAGTCAACGACGCCGAGCGTGGGCGTAGCCAGTCAGCTGCTTCAGCCGGTTGTATCCGGACCTGAAGGGCGTCTGTAGAGATCGGAATTCCCGATCGCGGCGGTTTGTTGGTCTGTCGCCGGTGGATTGGGGTGTGGGGTGCCAAAACTCCGTGCGCGCCCGAGGAATCAGCGTTTTGCAGGCAGGACGCTAATTTTGGCACCCCACAGGGATCATCCACGAATACGAGGTCGCGGCCGCGTGACCGAGTTAATGCACCCGACGCGCACCAGTGATCGCCGACGAACCGACCCAAGCCCGAACGGCTGAGAGGCCTCGACGGTGTCGACCATCCGTCACCGAAGCGAACCGGGATTTTGGCCCCCTACGCGGTTGTCTATGGACTAGGCTTTCAGGCTGCCCGCTACCTGCAGAATGGAGCCGCAAATGGAAACCGACGAGCCCGACGTCACCGAAACCAGCAGTGAGACGCCCGTACCCGCATCGCCCACTGATGCGAGCAGCAAGGAGACCGAAACGACGGTCACGCATCGAGACATCGCAGAGTGGCAGGGCAAGGAACTCGTCGACCGCGACGGCGAAAAGATCGGCAAGCTCGAGGACGTCTACTTCGACATCGAAACCGACGAACCGCAGTTCGGGACCGTCAAAGAAGGATTGATCGGACGCCACCTGACGTTCGTCCCACTCACGGAGATGACGATCGGCCCGGACAATCTCCAAGTATCAGTGTCCAAAGAACAAGTCAAAGACGCCCCCACCATCCAACAGGCAGGCGACGAACTCTCCCAAGCAGACGAATCAGCCCTCTACCACCACTACCAACTCAACTACACCCCATCCGACAACCCAAGCGGACGCCGACTCGCCCGCCGCGAGAAGTAGACGGTAGTCAAGTCGTCTGAGGTGGTTTAACGCTCCTCGCTCGTCGCTTGGACGTTCAGGCTGGTTGGAGGGCGCGTGTGGGTCCCGGAAACTCAGTTCCGTCTCGCTGCGCTGGGTGCTGGCGCGGTCGTTCGGGTGCTCGTGGGGGTGCACTTATTCGATCTCCCTGCAAATCGGCCCGGATCCGGTACGCGGATGAGTTTGTGCACCCTACGGGTCGATCTCGTCCCAGTGCGCGTCGCAGACGGGCTTGAAGTCGCAGACCCCGCAATGCTCGGCCCCGCAGGGCGTCCATTTCACATCAAACCTCTAGTCGTACCCGAGTCCGAAGCCGTACGGAAACAGCGGGTCGTAGTCGGCGTCCCCGATGTTGATCGGGACCTGCTCAGCGCTACGCGGCCACGAGTGTGGCAGCTTGCCCGTCGGCGTCGCCTCGCCGAAGAGAACGTCGGCGACGCCTCCGCCCTCTGTGCCTGGGAGCCAGGCGACGACCAACGCGTTCCAGTGAGCTAGCTGCCCTGTGATCACGAGCGGCCGTCCCGAGACGAGCACCGCCACGGTCGGAACGCAGCTTGCAGCGACGCGCTCCACGACGCGCAGATCGTCGTCGTCGAGGCAGAGGGTGTCCGGTGCCGGCCGGTCGCCGCGGAACTCCGCATACGGCTCCTCGCCGATGACGACGATGGCGACATCGTGCCTATCTGCGCCTACACCGTCGGCGGCGAAATCGACGGTGCAGGCCGATCCGACGACCTCGCGAATCCCGTCGAGGATCGAGGTGCCGGGAACGGTCCGGCCGCTCCCTCCCTGCCAGGTGAGTGTCCAGCCGCCACACTGGTGGCCGACGTTGTCGGCGTTCTTGCCGGCAACGAAGATCTTCAGTCCATCCTTCGCGAGCGGGAGCAGGCTCTGCTCGTTCTTCAGCAGCACGAGCGACGACCGGACGGCGCGACGCGCAAGCGCCCGATGAGCGGCGCTGTTGATCTCGGGCGCGAGCGCCCGATCGGCAAACGGGTTCTCGAACAGCCCGAGCTCGAACTTCTTGCGCAGAATGCGGACGACCGCGTCGTCGACGCGCTCTTCGGGGATCGCGCCGGATGCGACGACCTGCATTAGCAATGCGAGCATCTCCTCGTAGTGCTCCGGCACCATGATCATGTCGATGCCGGCCCCGACAGCGGTGGCGACGTCGGACGCGGAGAAGCCGGGCTCGCCGTCGAGAGCGTTGATCCCGGCCCAGTCGCTGACGACGAAGCCGTCGAAGCCGAGCTCGCCCTTGAGCAGATCGTTGAGGAGGTATGCGTTCCCGTGCGAGCGGGACCCGTTCCAGCTCGAGTGGCTCACCATGATCGAGCCGACGCCGGCGGCGACCGCGTCAACGAAGGGCGCGAGGTGGATCGCGCGCAGCTCCTCCTCCGGGAGCTCGGTGTCTCCTTGGTCGGCGCCGCCTGTCGTGCCGCCGTCGCCGAGGTAGTGCTTTGCGGTCGCCAGCACCGACGCCTGCGTGATCGTTTCCCCCTGGAGCGCCGTCACGAGCCTCGCCATCGTCAGGGCGAGCGCCGGGTGCTCGCCGGGGCTTTCGTACGTTCGCCCCCAGCGCTCGTTGCGCGCGACCGCGAGGCAGGGGGCGAATGTCCACCGTGGCCCTGTCGCGCGAATCTCGACGGCGGTCGCCTCACCGATCTGCCGCACAAGCTCAGGGTCGTTGGCCGCGCCGAGACCGATGTTATGGGGGAAGATCGTGGCGCCGTAGAGGTTGTTGTGTCCGTGGACGGCGTCGGTCCCGTATAGGAGAGGGATGCCGAGCCGGGTCGAGAGCGCCACGCGCTGGTAGCGATCGACCATGTCCGCCCACGTCTTCGCATCATTTGGCTCAGGTGCCGAGCCGCCGCCGCTCAAGAGCGAGCCGAGGTGAAACGTCGCAAGGTGCGCCTCGTCGCGCAGGTAGCGGCGGTCGATCTGCATCATCTGCCCGAGCTTCTCCTCGATCGTCATCCGTTCGAGAAGATCGGCCACGCGGTCCGCGACGGGTGCCGACGGCTCTCGGTAGATCAGGCTGGTGACGTTGCTCATCGGGGCACCCCTTGATGGTTAGACCGTTTGCTTCTCATCTGCTCGCCGTCCGTGCGCTGATCGT
>PLDP01000039.1 GCA_003136795.1 Actinomycetota bacterium | reverse complement strand
CGCAGAAGACGATCACCCAGAGCGCGGTGAGCGCCTGCCACTTGAGGAGGTGCAGTCCGCCGACGACGCCGAAGCCGGGTACGACCTCCATGTGCGAGTCGGCGAGCACGCCGACGAGCAGGCCGCCGAGCAGCCCGGCGAAGCCGTGCGTGTAGATGACGCCGAGCGTGTCGTCGACGCTCCTGAAGGGGCGAAGACGCGCGAGGTAGTTGTAGGCGACGTAGACAACCGACGACGCGATCACGCCGATCAGGATTGCGCCCCAGCCGTTGACGAAACCGGCTGCGGGAGTGATCGCCACGAGGCCGACGATCATGCCGTTGACGCTGCCGATCAGCGACGGCTTGCGGCCGGTCGCGTAGTCCCANNTCACGGTCACGCGCAAGGCGCGGGCCGATCACCCACGCGGCAACGAAGCCGGACACACCGGCCGCGAGGTGGATCACATAGCCGCCGCTGAAGTCGACAGCTCCGTGCTGTGCGAACCAGCCGCCCCCCCAGATCAGGAACGCGTTGACGGTGTAGACGACGCTCGTCCACAGCACGACGAACGGGATCCACGCCTTGAAGTTGACCCGCCCGAGCACCGAGCCGAGCATCAGGATCGGCGTGATCGCCGCAAAGACGAACTGGAAGTAGACGAGCGACGACTGTGGAAAGTCGAGGACGCCTGCAGCGCCGAGGTTGGGGATCTTCGCCTGGCCCTGCATGGCTTTGTGGTCGAGCACAGGGGCGGGCTTGCCGAGGAAGTTGTGCCAGAAGCTCCCTTTCGACCCGATCGGGATCGGGCTGCCGAAACCCATCTTGAATCCGTAGAGCACCCACACCACGAGCACGAGTGCGAAGGCGATGAACGCGAGCATCATGCTGTTCACCGACCAGCGCTTCTGCATCACGCCGCCGTACAGGACGACGAGGCCCGGCACGCTCATCAAGCCGACGAGCGTTGCTGCGGTGAGCTGCCACGAATTGTCGCCTGGGTTCAGCCATTGGGGGTAGAGCATTGGATCTCCTCTCGGGGCGCCTGCGCGCGTTTGCCTCGTTCGCCCAACACAAAAAAGCCCCAGGACTCGTCAGAGTCCTGAGGCCACATTGCCTCCGCGAGCGACGCCGTTGCCGCAACGCGTGCCGCCAAGATACACGCACGAGTGTGCGTGTCAAGTTCTAAGACTTCATTGCGTAAAGTGAGCTCCGCCGTTCCTGGTCCGAGTGCTCGATCGCCTCGCGCACGGTGGTCGCGAGCGTCTCCAAGGTGAAGGGCTTCTGCAGGAACGGTGACTCCCCGGTGCCCATGTCTTCGGTGTAGCCGGAGATGAAGACGAACGGCAGCTCGGGCTGCCATTCCGCGACCTTGCGCGCCAAATCGGCTCCGGTCATGTGCGGCATCATCATGTCGGAGATCACCAGCGCGAACTCGTCGCCGCGCTCGCGGAGCTTCGGCAGTGCGAACGAGGGATCCTCTGCGGTTTCGACCGCGTAGCCGAGCTGCGCGAGCGTGTGGGCGAGCAGTCTCCGCACAACGGCTTCGTCCTCGACGACGAGGATCCGCCGGCCGGCGCCCGGCGGTGCGTCGCTGAACAGCCGCTGGGGCTCAGGCTCCGTCGTTCCCTCCTCCTCGGCGAGCGGAGCAGGAATCGCGGGCAGGTAGCAGTGGAAGGAGCTGCCGAGGTTGGGCTCGCTCGCGACCTCGATGTGGCCGCCGCTCTGCTTGAGGATCCCGTGGGCGCTCGAGAGTCCCAGGCCGGTGCCCTTACCGACGTCCTTCGTCGTGAAAAACGGATCGAAGATCTTGTCGAGGACCTCGGGCGTCATCCCGGAGCCCTCGTCCTCGATCGAAAGGACGACGTACGGTCCGGGCTCGAGCTCGCGGCTGAAGAGACCGCCCGCGCCGACTTCGGCGTTGGTCGTCCGGATCGTCAAGGTGCCGCCGTCGGGCATCGCGTCGCGCGCGTTCAGGGCGAGGTTGAGGAGCACCTGCTGCATCTGGCCGCCATCGGCCCGAACGATGCCGAGCGCGGGGTCGAGCACAGCCACGAGCTCGATCCGGTCGCCGAGGATGCTGTGCAACATCGCGACGGTCTCCGAGACGAGCGCGTTCAACTCGAGTGGCCGCGGGTGGAGGGCCTGGCGCCGGCCGAACGCGAGCAGCTGCCCGGTGAGCGTGGTGGCGCGCTGCGCGCATGTCTCGACTTGGCTCAGGTACTCGGCCGCCGGTTCGTTGGCATCGATCTTCGCTCGTGCGAGCTCGGTGTAGCCGAGCATCCCGACGAGCAGGTTGTTGAAGTCGTGCGCAATGCCCGCGGCGAGCTGGCCGATCGCGTCGATCTTCTGAGACTGGCGCAGCTGCTCCTCGGCCGCGCGCCGCTGCGTGATGTCCTGGGCCATCGTGACCGCGCCCTGCGGCTTCCCGTCCGCGTCGCGCAGGAGCGCCGTGGCCACGTCGACCCAGACGACCTCCCCGACCTTGGTGTAGAGGCGATGCACATGGCGGTACGAGTCGTGCTTTCCCTCGAGCATGTCCGTGAAGAGCTTGACCATCTCGTCGACGTCCTCGGGCACCGTGTACTCGCTCACGTTCCGGCTCGCGAGCTCCTCTGCGCTTTGGCCGGTGATGTCGCGCATGACCGAGTTCGTGGTTCGGAGCCGGCCGCTCAGGCTGAGGAGTCCGATGCCGATCGGGGCGCGCTCGAAGATGGTCTCGAAGCGGGCGAGTGCCTCCGTTTGCTCGCGCCGTGCGGCGCGTTCGGCCGCCTCGCTCACCGCTGAGGAGAGGAGGATCGCGAGCAGCTCCAGCGTGCGGCGGTCTTGGTCCGTGATGCCGGACCGTTTCGTCACACCGAGCGAGCCGACGTTCCGGCCGCCTTGGAGGAGCGGGACGCTGACCTCAGCTGCCGCGTCGGATTGTCCCGCCGCGAACCGGGTCACAGCGTCAGCTCCGTCGAGGATGCACACCGTCGCGCCGTCGGCGCCGGTCAGCTCCTGTGCGCGCTCGGCGATCAGTTGCGCCGCGCCCTCGAGCCCGAGGTCGGCGGCCGCGATCTTGGCCTGAGTCTCGACCAGCCGCGACAGGTCGGCTTTCTCCCGTTGCAGATTCACCTCGGCGAGCTTGCGCGACGTGATGTCCTGCACCATCCCGAGCGCGGTCCACGGCGCCCCCGGGGTCTCCTGCGTCGTGGTGAGGTAGCAGTCGACCCAGACCGTGCAGCCGCCCTTGTCGATCAGCCGCGTCTCGAGCCGGTAGGAATCCGTCTCACCGGCGAGCAGGCGGCGGAAGTTCGACACGCTTTCGAGAACGTCGTCCGGGTGCGTGTAGCTCGAGACCGGCTGCCGCGCGAGCTCGCCCGCGTCGTAGCCGGTGATCGACCGCATCGCCTCGTTGCTCTGCAGGATGTGGCCCTCGGCGTCCAGGAGGCTGACGCCGAACGGTGCGCCTTCCCACGAGTAGAGCAGGTGCCTGCGATCGTAGGCACGAGATTGTGCGAGGGCCACCTTCCTAGCATCGGTGTGGAACGGGCCGAGCATGAGGTGGCCCGGTCATGACGATCACGAAAGTCCCGCAAAATCGCGAAATCGACGGGTAGGCGTACGTTTCAAGCCGATCCATCAAGCAGTCGACGCGCGTTGGAGGCCCTGCGTCGATGGTACGAAGTAGTACGCGCCGGTGAGTGGCTGCGTGTAGCGCGTGAGCGCATCGCGGACGCCGTCGGTCAGTCCCAACATGCTCTCGAGCATCGCAACGAGCGGCCGCTGGTCGGCGCTGAGCCCGACGAAGATCGTGCCGTGGTCGGTCACGGTCCCGTAGGGCGTGTTGCGGCGGAAGATCTTGCCGAACCGGTCCTGGTCGGTGCGCGCAACATGCGACTCCGGAGGCTTGTCGGTGAGCTCGATGCTCTCGTCCTTCGTTCGCCCGATCACTTGCTCCTGATCGGCGACGGGCAGCGACTCCCACGCCGTCGCGTCGTGGCTCCACTTCTGCAGCAGGAGGATCGAGCCGCCGGCGCCCGGCCTTCCGTCTGCGATCAGCGCGAGCTCTGCCGCCTCGACGAGCGTCGGGTTCTCGGTGCCGTCGATGAAGCCGGTGAGATCGCGGTCGTGACGGTAGGACCAGCTCGACGTCTCGTCGGCGACCGACGCGAGCTCGGCGAGCTCGGCGATCGCGCCGCGGGCGACGTCGAAGACGACGTCGTAGGCGCTGCCGGACAGCCAGAGCACCGCGTCGTGCTGCGTCGCCGGCATCCGGTAGCCGTCGGGGCCGACGAGATCGTGGTTGAAGCCCTCGACCCCGGCCGGCGCCTCGGCGGGGAACAGGTCGCGCCAGAGCTCCGGCCGAAAGCCCACGACCAGATTGACGCCGCCGATCGTCATTCGCGGTTCGCGCAGCGACGCGATCGCGCCCACCAGGTCGCGGGTGGTTCCGTCCCTGGCGTCGAACTCGAGGTAGGCCGTCGACGACGTCCCGAGCGCGAAGATCCCGATCTGCGGCGTCTGCACCCCTCGAACGCTATCCCCCGCCGGGGGTGGTAGGACTACCGACGGACCTTCGGCAATCTCCCTGATGCCCGGCTGGGAGCCGCGGCGGAGGATCAGGTCGAGATGAAGGAGATGCTCCTTGTGGGCCGGGGCGGCGAAGGGGTCGTGCTCGCCTCGCAGATCCTCGCCGAGACGTTTGCCCGCGCGGGATTCTTCGTGCAGAGCTTTCCGGAGTTCACCGCCGAGCGGCGTGGAGCGCCGATCTCGGCGTCGCTCCGCTGGGACGAATCGCCGATTCACCGCCGCTACAAGGTGCGCGACTGCGACGTGCTCGTCGTCGTGTCCTCCTCGCCGCCCTCGCCGCAGGCCCTGGCCAAGCTCAGGCCCGGCGGGCTCGTTCTCCTGAATCGCGAGACGCGCTTCCCGCACACGGGCCCGTTCGACATCGCGCGCGTCCCGGCGGCACGAATCGCGCAGCGCCACGGGATCCTCTCGTCCGAGGGCCGGCCGATGGGCAACGTCGCCGTGCTCGGCGCGTGCGTGAGCTTGCTCATCCCGGACGGGCTCGCGTTCCTGGAGCAGGCCGTCGCGTCGCGCATGGGCGCAAAGGCCGGAGCGAACGTCGCCGCTGCTCGAGACGGCCACGAGCGCTGCACGAAGCAACACGCGGCGGCGGGTGACACGCCGGTCGAAGCGGCGAGCCTCGCGCAGGTGGTGCGAAGCTCGGGCACGCCCGTCTTCGCCGTCAGCACGACCGACTCGCGTGGCAACCACACCGGCACGTGGTCGCTCGACCGGCCGTTGATCGCGGTGGAGTGCACCGCGTGCGGTGTGTGCGCGCTCTTCTGCCCGGAAGGCGCGATGACGAAGAGCGACGGCGCGATGGTCATCGACTACCTCTATTGCAAGGGCTGCGGCATCTGCGAGGTCGTGTGCCCGGTGCGGAACGCGATCGCGATGGAGGAGGTGCCGGCGTGATCCAGACACTGCCGCGCGGTCGTGTGGTCATGACGGCGAACGAAGCCGCGGCGTGCGCGGTGATGCTCGCGCGCGTCCAGGCGATCGGCTGCTATCCGATCACGCCGCAGACGCTCATCGTCGAGCGGCTCGCCGACCTCGTCGTCGGACGAGACGACATCGAGTACGCGAATCTCGAGAGCGAGCACTCCATGTTCGGGTACGTGATCGCGGCGGCGCGCGCGGGAGTTCGGACGTTTACCGCGACGTCGTCACAGGGGTTGTTGTACGCGCACGAGCAGCTGCACAGAGCCTCGCGCGAACGCGTGCCGCTGGTCGTCGTCAACGTCAACCGCGCGGTGTTCGCCCCGTGGAGCATCGAGCCGGATCTCTCGGACAGCATGAGCCAGAGGGACACCGGCTGGATCCAGCTGTACTGCTCGTCGGCGCAGGAGGTGCTCGACAGCATTCTCTGCGCCTACCGGATCGCCGAGACGGCGATGCTGCCCGTGCTGGTCTGCGCCGAGGGCTTCCTGCTCTCGCACACGTCCGAGGTCCTGGAGATCCCGGATCAGGACGCGGTCGACGCGTTCATCCCCGCGTTGCATCCGCCGCAGGAATGGCTGCTCGACCCGTCGAACCCGCGCGTGTTCTCTGCGCTGCCGGAGCCGAAGGACTACTTCGCGTTCCAGCGCGACGTCGCAGAGGCATTGGACGATGCGAGAGGCCTGATCGAGACCGTCGCGTCGGAGTTCACGACGCATTTCCAGCGCGAGAAGGTCGCCGCGCTCGAGCTCGTCGGCAACCCCGAGGCGGACACCGCGCTCGTCGCGATCGGGACGATCGGCGACTCGGCGCAGGAGCTCGTCGCTGACGACGACAACCTGCTCGTCGTCCGCGTCCATACCTACCGGCCGTTCCCGGCTGCCGAGCTCGCCTCGGTGCTGGCGGGCGTGTCGTATCTCTCCGTCGTCGATCGAGCGCCCGGCTTCGGCTCGCTCGGGCCGCTCGGCAACGACGTGCTGTCGCTCGATCTGAAGCGCGTCAAAGCCGCCGCGAACTTCATCGGCGGGCTCGGCGGCGCGGACGTCACGCCCGCGACGCTGCGCTGGGCGCTCCAGCACACGCGCTCGAGCACGCAGAGCGGCGGCGTCGCGCCGGTCTATGTTCCGGAGGGGGTGTAGCGATGCCCGCCTGGCTCGACGAGATCGTCTCCGAGGACACGCTGCTGCTTCCCGGCCACACCGCCTGCGCCGGCTGCGGGCCTGCGATCAACATCCGGCACGTGCTCGGCGGGCTCACCGCTGCGGCGCCGGAGTCGAAGATCGTCCTGGTCGTGCCGGCGTCGTGCTGGACGATCATTGCCGGCGTCTTCCCTGTCAACGCGTTCGGGGTCTCCGTCCATCTGACGCCGTTCGCGTCGGCGGCAGCCGAGGCATCCGGGATCAAGGCGGCAATGCGGCTACGCGGGATCGAGGACTCGACCGTCGTCGTGTGGGGTGGAGACGGCTCGACCGCGGACATCGGCTTCTCCGGCGTGTCCGCGGCCGCGGAGAGGAACGAGGACATCATCTACGTGCTCAACGACAACGAGGCGTACATGAACACCGGCGTTCAGAAGTCCGGCGCGACCCCGGAGGGCGCGTGGACGACGACGACACCAGCGGGTGCGACGCGGACCGGGCAGAAGAAGGACCTCGCGCGCATCATGGCCGCCCACGGCATTCCCTATGTCGCGACGCTTGCTCTCGGGTCGGTGCCGATGCTGCGTGACTTCCGGGCGAAGGTGACGAGAGCCGCCGAGGTGGAGGGCTTCCGGTTCCTGCACATCCTGGGTGGCTGCCCGCCCGGCTGGCGCTACCCGACCGCGCAAACCACCGAGCTCGCGCGGCTCGCTGTCGAGTCGCACTACTTCCCGCTCTGCGAATGCGACCACGGCGAATGGCGGATCACGGTCCGGCCGAAGCATCCGTTGCCCGTCGGCGACTTCCTCGAGACGCAGGGGCGCTTCAGCCACCTCGCACCCGGAGAGATCGACTCCATTCAGACTCACGTCGACGAGCGCTGGGACGCGCTCGCCGGTCTGGAGACGTCCTAGTAGCAAGCGGCGAGAACGGGTGTGGTCGCGCACCGCCACGGCCGCCCTATCCTGCTGAGGTGCAAACGACCACCGGACGGCCGCTCCTCGCGGTCGGCGGCTCGACCGCCGACGTCTCGCCGGACGAGCTCGCCGCATTCGTGCGCGACCTCGCGGGCCAGGTCGCGGGCACGGGAGCGCGCAGCGTGCTCCTCGTGCCGCCCGACCAGACGCGTCTGCATTCGCGCGCGGGAGAGATCGTTGCGCAACTCGCCGGGCTGCTCGAGAGCCAGGTCGAGCGCGTCGACGTGATGCCCGCGCTCGGCACGCATCGGCCGCTCGGTCCTGCCGAATGCAGGCTGATGTTCGGCGACGCGATTGATCCCGCGCGCTTGCTGCACCACCGTTGGCGCGACGACGTGACGACGATCGGTGAGCTCCCCGCGGACGAGGTCGACGAGGTGGTCGGGCGCTTCCTGGGTCTCGCCCTGCCGTTCGCCGTCAACCGAGCGCTCGTCGACGGCTCCTACGACCTCGTCGTCTCCGTCGGGCAGGTGGTGCCGCACGAGGTGGCGGGGTTCGGCGGCTACACGAAACACGTTTCGATCGGGCTCGGTGGCCCGGAGACGATCCAGCGCAGCCATTTCTTCAGCGCCGTCTACGGAATCGAGCAGACGCTGGGACGCATCGACGCGCCCGTCCGGCAGCTGCTCGACCGGGGCTTCGATCGCTTCCTCGAGGAGCGTTGCCGGGTGCTGTTCGTCCTCACCGTCGTCGAAGCTCGTCACGAGGGACCGGTCTTGCGCGGCGTCTTCGCCGGCGAAGGCGGCACTCGCTCCTCCGGGGGCGATGCGTTTCGCACGGCCGCCGCGCTTTCGGCCGAGGTCAACATCGAAACGCTCGAGACGCCGTTTCAGCAGTGCGTCGCCTACCTCGACCCGCGGGAGTACCGCTCGACCTGGCTCGGGAACAAGGCGATCTACCGCACGCGGCTCGCGATGGCGGATGGCGGGGAGCTCTTCGTCGTCGCGCCGGGCGTGTCGCGCTTCGGCGAGGATCCCGTCGTGGACGCGCTGATCCGGCGGCACGGTTATCACGGGCGCGAGGCGGCGCTGCAGGCGATGGCGGCCGACCCGGAGCTCGCGGCGAACCTCGCGGCGGTCGCGCATCTGATCCACGGCTCGACCGAGGGGCGCTTCACCGTCACCTACGCGCCCGGCCCCGAACTGTCGCGCGCCGAGGTCGAGGCGGTCGGGTTCCGCTACCTGGCGCTCGACGAGGCCCTCGAGCGGTTTCCGCCCGACGCGGTCGACATCCCGAACCCTGGGCTCGGGCTGTGGCGCATCTGAGGGCCGACCGGTACATCGAGCCCTCGCGTGGCGGCCTCGACCTCTACCGCGGCGTCGCCGAGTTGCCGATCGTGAGCCCGCACGGGCACATCGACGTGCGGCTCCTCGCCGATCCCGCGGCGCGGCTCGACCCGCCCGGCCGGCTCTTCGTCACGGGCGACCACTACGTCGTGCGGATGCTCTACTCGCAGGGGATTCCGCTCGAGCGCGCTGGAGTCGGCGAAGCCGCAGTCGACGACCGCGCCGTTTGGCAGCTGCTCGCCGACAACGTGCACCTGTTTGCGCTGACCCCAACCGGGCTCTGGCTGCGCGAGACGCTCGTGACGGTGTTCGGAATCGAGGAGCGCCTCGAGCCGGCCTCGGCGGAGACGATCTACGCGCGCGTCGAGGAGCAGCTCTCGTCGCCCGCGTTTGCTCCGCGGGCCTTGCTCGACCGGTTCCAGGTCGAGTGTTTGTCGACGACCGACCCCGCCGGCTCGTCGCTCGCGGAGCATCGCGCGCTCGCCGCGTCGGAGCCGGGCTTTCGCATCCGGCCGACCTTCCGTCCCGACGCGGTCGTGGCACTGGACGCA
>PLDP01000233.1:3738-10539 GCA_003136795.1 Actinomycetota bacterium | reverse complement strand
GCCCGAACGTTGGCCTCGGCGGCCGAGACGTTCGCGCGATCCTTGAACTTGAGGTACGACGGGATCGCAATTGCGAGCAGGATCCCGAGAATGATGATGACGACCAAGAGCTCGATGAGCGTGAAGCCCTCGTCACTCTTAAGCCGCATCCGAAGCTTGTTCAGCATTCCTCTATTGCTCCTTCCAAAGCGTGAGGCGATTACCGGTGGCGCGGCCTGTATCGGTGGTCGCGGCGGTGGGCAACGCCCCCTTTTGAGTGATTCGCGCTCACTCGCCGCGGGTTAACCCGAACGAGGCACCTCGAACGAGGGAGCGCTTCGCTCCGAGCTTCGGTGCAAATCCCTCAAGTCAGCGAACGACCATGCCGATGGTGCACGCGGAATGGCCGACGTCACCTCCATCGACCAGCTGCTCATGCAGATGGTGCAGCTGCAAGCGTCCGACCTGCACATCACGGTCGGCGCGCCTCCTGTCGTGCGCCTACAGGGACACCTGCAGCGCTACGAAGGAGTGGCAGCGATGTCGGCCGAAGACACGCGCGACCTGCTCTACCGGATCCTCTCGAGCGAGCAGCAGAAGCGGTTGGAGATCAATCGCCAGCTCGACTTCGCGCATTCGATTCCGGGTGTGGCGCGTTTCCGCGTCAATGTCTTCTTTCAGCGCGAGACGCTCGGCGCAGCGTTCCGCCTGATCCCGAACGAGATCAAGTCGCTCGAAGAGCTCGGCCTCTCTGCGTCGTTGCACCAGCTCGCCGAGAAGCCGCGCGGCCTCGTCCTCGTGACGGGCCCCACCGGCTCCGGCAAGTCGACGACGCTGGCCTCGATCCTCGACGAGATCAACCGCACCCGTCACGACCACATCCTCACCGTCGAGGACCCGATCGAGTTCCTGCACCGGCACAAGGGCTGCATTGTCAACCAGCGCGAGATCGGGGTGGACGCGGTGTCATTCGCCGAAGGTCTCCGCGGTGCGTTGCGCCAGGACCCGGACGTGATCCTCGTCGGCGAAATGCGCGACCTCGAGACGATTTCAACGGCGATGACGGCGGCCGAGACCGGTCACCTCGTCTTCGGCACGCTGCACACGCAGAGTGCGCCCGGAACGATCGACCGCATCATCGACGTGTTCTCGCCCGAGCAGCAGGAGCAGGTGCGGGTGCAGATCGCGGGAACGCTCCAGGCCGTGATCACCCAGGCGCTGTTGCCGACGGCGGACGGCGGCGGCCGCGTGCCGGCGCTCGAGATCCTGCTGCCGGACGATGCCGTGCGAAACCTGATCCGCCAGGGCAAGGTCGAACAGATCTACTCGGTCATGCAGACCGGCACCGCGAAGGGCATGCAGACGATGGAGCAGTCCCTCGCCGAGCTGATCCTTCGCGGCATTATCCACAAGGATCTGGGCATCTCGCGCTCTTCGCGGCCCGAGCAGCTGCTCGGCCTGCTCGAGCGTGCGGGCTTCGAGGACCCGGACGGCCCGGCTGCGGAAGAGAACGGGAACGGTCACGCGGCCCCGGCGCCCTCCGATCCGGCGTTCGGCGGCCTGCGAGTGGCCGGCAACTAGGCGGGCGGGCCAATGTCGGATTCCATCTGGAAGAAAGATCTCTCGCTTCGGCGCAAGGCAAAGGCCGAGGGTCCGGAGCTGCCGCCCGCACCCGTCGGCGCCGTCGAGGCCAGCACCAGCGCAACGGACATCCCGAACCTGCCGGCCGGCGACTACGGCTGGCTGACGTCGAGCTTCGATCCCAACGCGGTCCCCGACGACATGCCGGTCGTCGCCGCGCCCGAGGTCACGCTGCCCGCGCGCGTGCCCGAGCCGCAAGCAGCAGTTTCCACGCCCACGGTCGCGGCGCCTGCGGTGACGCCGCCCGCCGTGACGGCGCCGGCGGTCCCGGCGGTCGCCGCGCCCGCCGAGCCCAAGCAACGGCGCGAGCTGAAGCTGCCGAAGCGGACGAAGAAGGTCAAGGAGCCCAAGGAGCCCAAGCAGCCCAAGCCGGCGCAGGAAGGCAGCGTGCCGTTCTGGAAGCGCGAGCTGAAGCTGTCGGTGCCGAAGCTCGAGCGCGGGCCCAAAGCCGCGAAGGAACCGAAGCAGCCGAAGGAGCCGAAGGAAAAGACGCCGAAGGAGCACAAGCCGCCGTTCTGGAAGAGCGAGCTGAAGCTCTCGCTTCCGAAGCTCGAGCGCGGCAAGAAGGCTGCCAAGCAGCCGAAGCAGCCCAAGCAGCCGAAGCAGCTGAAACAGTCGAAGCAGCAAAGGCAGCAGAAGGTCGCGGTCGTCGGCCTGAAGATCGGCGCGTCGCAGGTCGCCGCCGCCCGCGTCTCGAACCACGGCCAGCCGCAGCTCCTGCAGGTCGCGCGCGAGCCTCTGCCCGACGGTGTCGTCGTCGGCGGCGAGCTGCGCGACGTCGAAGGTCTTTCGCAGGCGCTGAAGGAGCTCTTCGGGAAGAACAAGCTGCCGAAGAAGAACGTGCGACTGGGGATCGCGAACAACCGCATCGGCGTCCGTACATTCGAGATCAGCGGCATCGACGAGCCGCGCCAGCTTGCGAACGCGATTCGCTTCCGCGCGCAGGAGACGTTGCCGATCCCGCTCGAGGAGGCTGTGCTCGACTGGCGCGTGCTGTCGGAGTCGCGCAACGCGGAGACGGGCGAGGTCACGCGCCGCGTGCTGCTCGTCGTCGCCTACCGCGAGCTCGTCGACCGCTACCTCCTGGCCTGCAAGAAGGCCGGCATCAAGCTGACCGGCATCGACCTCGAGGCGTTTGCGATGCTCCGCGCCCTGAACGCGCCGCTCGGCCCGGATGAGCCGGACGCGGCCGGCGCACAGGTCGTCGTCAACGTCGGCCACGATCGCTCGACATTCGCGGTCTCGAACGGTCGCGTGTGCGAGTTCACCCGCGTGCTCAGCTGGGGCGGACAGAGCCTCTCCGTCGCGATCGCGCGCGCGCTCGACATGACGCCGTCCGAGGCGACTCCCGTGAAGCACGCGCTGTCGCTCGTCGCGCAGGCAGAGCCGCCGGCGGACATCAGCCCGGAGACGCTCGCCACCGCGCGCGAGGCGGTCATGCGCGAGCTGCAGGCCTTCGCGCGCGAGCTCGTCTCGAGCCTGCGCTTCTATCAGAACCAGCCGGGATCTCTCGGCATCGGCGAGCTCGTCCTGACGGGCGGAACGGCGCACATGCCGGGGTTCGCCGATGAGCTGAACAAGCTGATCGGCGTGCCGGTGAAGGTCGGCGACCCGCTCAACCGCGTCGCGATTCCGAAGAAGTTCAGCACGCCGGACGACTATTCGGTCGGCTCGCTGACGGTCGCAATCGGTCTCGGGATCGAAGACTGATGCGCGCTGTCAACCTCCTGCCGGGCGACGAATCCGCTGGCGGCCGGAAGGCCCCGCCCGTTCCCGTGCTCGTCGGCTGCATCGGCGCCGTGCTCGTGGCTGCGTTGCTTGCCGTCCTTTATCTGTCGGCCAGTTCGTCGGTCGCGAACCAGCGACGTGCGCTCGAGCAGGTGCAGAGCGAGTACGCCGCGATTCCCGCACCTCCCGCTCCGTCCGCCGTCGACTCCCAGCTTCCCAAGGAGCAGGCAACGCGGGTGAGCTCGCTCGCGACGGCGCTCGGACAGCGGGTGGCGTGGGACCGGATCCTGCGTGAGGTGTCGCAGGTCGTGCCGAGCGATGTCTTCCTCACCGCGCTCAACGCGCAGTCGCCGACGATCGCACCTCCAATCGTGGAAACGTCGACGGGCTTGTCGGCGTTGCCCCTGGGCTTCGTCGTCTCAGGCTGTACGTACTCACAGGACGCTGTCGCCCGCTTCCTCGCGCGGCTCGACGTCATCCCGGACCTCACGGGCATCACGCTCGGCAAGTCCGACTCGGGCAGCGACGGCGCTTCGACGTCCGGCGGCGGCGGCACCTGCCCGAAGGGCCTCTTGACCTTCTCGCTGCAAGGCAACGTTCGCCCCTCGGGAGCCACGTCGTGAAGAAGAAGCTCGCCGCACTCGACCTGAGGCTGCAGATCGGTCTCGTCGTCCTCGGACTGCTGGTCCTCGGTCTCGGCGGCTACTCGCTCGTCGTCGCGCCGGAGAGCGCCCAGGTCACGACGTTGCAGGTGCAGATCACTGCGGAGAACTCGCAGATCTACGCGCGGCAGGCGCAGGTCCGCGCCGGGCTTCATCCGCCGGCGATTCAGACCGCCGACCTCTTCCGGCTCGCGCGTGCGATGCCGGATCGCGAGGACATGCCGGGCATCATCCTGACGCTCAGCCAGGTCGCGCGCGAGGCCGGGATCACGTTCGACCTGATCGAGCCCGTCGTCGGTGGCGCTCTCACAGGGCTC
This sequence comes from Actinomycetota bacterium, assembly GCA_003136795.1. Lineage (GTDB taxonomy): Bacteria > Actinomycetota > Thermoleophilia > Gaiellales > Gaiellaceae > PALSA-600. The sequence continues at coordinate 6,212 of PLDP01000233.1, read as the reverse complement.
GCCGGCCCCTACAACTTGCAGCGCATGCATCTGATCTTCAACGGCGACTTCTACAGCTTGAGCGACTTTCTCTATCGACTGCGCAGCCTCGTCGCGGTGCGCAACGGCAACCTCGAGGCGAGCGGTCGTTTGTTCAACGTCGACACCGTCAACTTCACCGTCGTGGCCAACTCGTTTCCGCAGATCTCGGCCGAGCTCTATGTCGACGCCTACATCTACTCCACCGGCTCGACGACGCCGGGCACGACGACCACGCCGTCCACCGGCGGCACCACGACGACGACCCCGACCACCACGACGCCCGACACATCCCTGCCGCCGACAGGCGCCAGCGCCAGCGGACCGACGCCCTAGCCATGGCCGCGAAGAAACGCGTCGACCCGATCAAGCAGCGCGAGAAGCGCGCGAAGATCGCCGCGGGCATCGGTTGCCTGCTCTTTCTGGTCGTCGGCGCGATCGAGGTGCCGTCGATGATGAAAATGCTGAACCAGAAGCCTCCTCCGGGCGCGAACGCCACCGATGCGGGCAACCGCAACCCGGACGGGTCGATTCCGCTCCCGAGCGTCGCCACGAGCTCGGGCCTNNCCGACGACAACCACTCCCGGCAGCGTCGTCCCCGGCTCGGCAGCGCCGCCGACGGGAACCAGCCCGACGACGACGACGGCTGCACCGTCAACCGTCACGATCTCGGTCAACGGCGTCGTCTCGCACGTCGGTCTCCAGGGAACGTTCCCGACCGGCTCGCCCGTCTTCAGGCTCGTCTCGTACACGGCCGACAGCGCGCAAATCGGCATCGTCGGCGGTTCGTATGCGAGCGGCGGCGCAACGCTCACGTTGCAGCTCGGCAAGTCGCTGACGCTGCAGAACACGACCGACCAGAAGACCTACAAGCTCGAGCTGGTCGCGACCCACTAATGGCGGCGTTCTCGTACTCGGCGATCAACGCGCAGGGCTTCCTCTCGGACGGTGAGGTCCACGCGCCGTCGCTCGTCGCCGCGCGCGAGCAGCTGCGCATCCGCGGGCTCCTCGCCGAGAAGCTCGTCGAGCTGCCGTCGGCGGGAGAAGAAGGCGTCAGGACCGCCTTCAAGAAGATCAAGCCGAAGTCACTGCAGATCTTCGCGCGCCAGTTCGCCACGATGATCGAGGCCGGGCTGAGCGTGGTCGCGGCGCTCGTCATCCTCGAGGAGCAGACGGACGACCCGTACCTCCGGATGGTCATTCGTGAGCTGCGCGGCGACGTCGAAGGCGGTCTGCTGCTCAGCCAGGCGATGAACCGGCACCCGAAGGTCTTCGTGCGCCTCTTCGTCTCGATGGTCGAAGCCGGCGAGGCCGCAGGAATCCTGGACCAGGTGCTCGACCGCATGGCGTTCCAGATCGAACGCGAGACGAAGCTGAGGAGCCGCGTCAAGGGCGCGATGATGTACCCGACGATGGTCATGATCTTTGCGACCCTCGTCCTCACCGGGATGCTGCTCTTCCTGGTCCCGTTCTTCTCGAAGGTGTTCGCCACCCTCGGCGGCAAGCTGCCNNAAGACCGAGCACGGCCGGCGCAACTGGGACCGTTTCAAGCTCAAGCTGCCGATGAAGGTCGGCGACGTCGTCCTGAAGATCACGATGGCGCGCTTCTCGCGCACGTTCTCGACGCTCGTCGCTGCGGGCGTCGACATCATCAAGGCGATCGAGATCACCGCTTCGACCGCCGGCAACTGGGTCGTCGAGTCGGCGTTGCTCGACGCGAAGGCGAAGGTGCACGAAGGTGTGCCGATCTCCCAGCCGCTCGTCGACAACCCTGTCTTCCCGCCGATGGTCTCGCAGATGATCAAGGTCGGCGAGGAGACCGGTGAGCTCGACAAGATGCTCGGGAAGATCGCCGACTTCTACGAAGAAGAGGTCGACGCGTCGATCTCCACGCTCACGAGCATCATCGAGCCGCTGATGATGATCGGCGTCGGCCTGATGGTCGGCGTGATCATCATCTCCATGTACCTGCCGATGTTCAAGATGCTCTCGCTCGTCAAGTAGACGACGACGACGAGCAGCGGTCGGCCGCACTCGGCGACGTGACGACGAAGTGGAGGTCGTCGAGGCCTTCGAGCGACATTCCAGTTCCGGCGCCGGGTGCGACGTCGACCACGAACGACGGCCAGCGCCAGCGCTCGTACTGCTCGACATCGATCGAGAAGGAACAGCCTGCGATCTCGCCGAGCAGCAGGTCGTTCGGGCCGAGCAGAAGCTCGCCCTCACGGAAGCACATCGGGGAGCTGCCGTCGCAGCAGCCCCCCGACTGGAAGAACGCAAGCGGACCGTAGGTCTCCTTGAGGCGCTCGATCTCCGCGATCGCGGCGTCGGTGGCGACGACCCTGCTCGGCTGGTCCGCGTCCATCGTCCTAGAAGAACCCGAGCGGCTTCGGGTCGTACGAGACGAGCAGGCACTTGGTCTGCGTGTAGTGGTCGAGCATCATCTTGTGGTTCTC
>PLDP01000233.1:0-3732 GCA_003136795.1 Actinomycetota bacterium | reverse complement strand
GGGCCGAAGATCTCCTCCTGGAAGATCCGCATGTCGTTGCGCCCCTTGAAGACGGTCGGCTCGAAGTAGTAGCCACCTTCGAGCTCGCCGCCGAGGTGAGGACGCTCACCGCCGATGAGAAGCTCAGCGCCTTCCTCCTTCCCGATCTCGACGTAGCTCTCGATCTTCTCGAGCTGCGCCTTCGAGACCTGCGGGCCGAGCTGGGTTGTGCGGTCGAGCGGATGACCCTGGCGGATCGCGGCGATCCGCTTCAGTGCCCGGGCCATGAACTCGTCGTAGATCGACTCCTCGATCAGGGCCCGCGACGGGCAGGTGCAGACCTCGCCCTTGTTGAAGGCGTAGAGCACGAGTCCCTCGACTGCCTTGTCGAGGAAGTCGTCGTCCTCCGCCATCACGTCGGCGAAGAAGATGTTCGGCGACTTGCCGCCGAGCTCGGTCGTCGATGGGATGATGTTCTGGGCCGCGTACTGCATGATCAGCCGCCCGGTCACCGTCTCGCCGGTGAACGCGATCTTCGCGATCCGCTTGCTCGTCGCAAGCGCCTGGCCGATCTCTGCGCCGGGGCCGTTCACGACGTTGATCACGCCGCCGGGGACGATGTCCTCGATCAGCTCCATCAGCTTGAGGATCGACCACGGCGTCGGGCTCGCGGGCTTGAGCACCGTGCAGTTCCCCGCCGCCAGCGCCGGCGCCAGCTTCCAGGCCGCCATCAGGATCGGGAAGTTGAACGGGATGATCTGCCCGACGACACCGAGCGGCTCCCTGAAGTGGTAGGCGACGGTGTTCTTGTCGATCTCCGAGATCACTCCCTCCTCGGCGCGGATCACCGAGGCGAAGTAGCGGAAGTGGTCGGCTGCCAGCGGGATGTCTGCCGCGAGCGTCTCGCGGACCGGTTTCCCGTTCTCCCAGCTCTCGGCGACGGCCAGCATCTCGAGGTTCTCCTCGATCGCGTCCGCGACCTTGTTCAACACACGTGAGCGCTCCGTCGTGGACAGCTCCGCCCACGCGTCCTTCGCCGCGTGCGCGGCGTCGAGTGCGAGCTCGACGTCCTCGGCGGTCGAGCGGGGCACCTCCGTGAACGGCTCGCCCGTGGCGGGCGTGAGGTTCTCCGAGTACGCCCCCTTGATCGGCTCGACCCAGTGGCCGCCGATGAAGTTCTCGTACCGTGACTTCAGCTCGACGGGACTGTCCGACCGTCCCGGAGCTGAGAAGGTTGCACCCTTCTCGATGGTTGCCATGACACTCCTTCCGTCAGGCGCATTCGGCCGCTGACTGCGGCTGCAAGGAAGGACGATCCCACTCGGACCGGGCCTGCGCATCCGAGGAAGCCCGGATCCGGGATCGGGTGGGTGCCTGGCACGCGAAGTGCCAGGCACCGGGCTTGCGGAACGCTCTTAGCGCGGGCGGCGGCGGCGCTGGCGCGACTGCGTGCGCGGCTTCGTCGGCGTCAGGCCCGCGGCGGCGAACTGCTCGCTGTGACCGAGCCGCTCTGCGAGCCGCGCGACATCGTGCTGTTGCTCGGGGAGCACGAAGGTGACGCCCGTGCCGCTGCGGCCTGCGCGGCCGGTGCGCCCGACGCGATGCACGTAGTCCTCGTCGCCGTGCGGCGGATCGAAGTTGATCACGTGCGTGATGTCGTCGATGTCGAGGCCGCGTGCGGCGACGTCGGTTGCGACGAGTGTCGGCACCTTGCCGGACTCGAAGCGGGCGAGCGCGCGCTCGCGCTGGTTCTGCGAGAGGTTGCCGTGCATCGCCACGGCCGCGACGTCCTCGCGTGCGAGCTTGCGCACGAGCTTGTCGGCGCCGTGCTTGGTGCGGACGAAGACAAGAGCGAGACCGCGCTCGGCGTTCAGGTGCTCGACGAGGCGGTCGAGCTTCCCTTCGGTCGTCACGGGCACGAAGGTGTGCTCGATCGTGCCCGGCCGACGGTCGCTCGGGAGCTCCGCGCGGAAACGCGACGCATTCGAGGTGTAGGCGCGCGCGAGCTCGGCGACGCCGCCGTCCAGCGTGGCGGAGAAGAGCATCGTCTGCCGGTTCGTCGGCACGGTGCGGAGGATGCGATCGACCTGCGGCTTGAAGCCCATGTCGAGCATGCGGTCGGCCTCGTCGAGGACGAGCGTCCGCACCGCGTCGAGCTTGATCAGACGCTGCTCGAGCAGGTCGTTCAGGCGGCCGGGCGTCGCGACGAGCACGTGCGCGCCGCGGGCCTTCTTCACCTGCGGGCCGAGGGACACGCCGCCGTAGACGGTTGCCACGCGCAGGCCCTTCGCCTCGGCGAGCGGGCGGAGGTCGGCCGCGACCTGGGTCGCGAGCTCGCGGGTGGGGACGAGCACGAGCGCGGCGGGCTGGGCGCCCGTGCCGGCCGTGCGCTCGACGAGCGGCAGGCCGAATGCGAGCGTCTTGCCCGATCCGGTCGGCGCCTCGGCGAGGATGTCGAGGCCGCCGAGCGCGTCCGGGAGCACGAGCTCCTGGACCGCGAACGGCTGGTGGATGTTGCGTGCGGCAAGCGCACGCACAACGGGTGCGCTCACGCCGAGCGCTTGGAACGATTGGGACATGCTGTGTTCGACTCCTTGTTTTGACGCAGGGGTTCGAGATGTAGAGACTCGATACGCCTGAAAAGGAGGAACGAGAAGCCAGATCTCACGAGCACCGAACGGCGCTCAGTGGCTCCACGGTAGCAGGAGGCGCTGCACCTGGCCCGAAACACAGGGCGCATAGTCGAAGTCCCGAGCCGGTCCGTCCGGCCGAGCAGCGAGAATTTCCAGCCGAGAGCGCAGGTCGAAGGCACATTGACGGGTGAGGTCGGGCTGAGGTGCCAACTGACCCACCGACCGCAGCGCGAGGGGCTTGGTGTTGATCGAGAGCCGTCGGCGACAGAGCCGGCGGCTCTCTCGTTTTACGTGCGCCTTACGCACGCGCAATCACGCCGTGACCCGAACGGGGGATAGTCAGGTCATGCACCGGCTTGTCACCCTCACGGCCCTCTCCCTGCTGGCCTGCGCCGGAACCGCCCTCGCGGGCGGTGGCGGCAATGTTCCGCCAATCCCGCGCGTCTCCGGGCAGTGGTCGGAGGTGTCGATCAACGTGACGATCCGGCGCGTCCCGCACACCGTGATCCTCGACCGCGGCCGGATCATCCAGGTCGCCGCGACCCAGATCACGCTGCGCGAGAGCGGCCCCAGCACGGCTGTCGTGCCGCTCTCGCCCCAGACGCTCGTCGTCATCGACGGCCTGCCTGCGACCCCCAGCGACCTGCGGCGGAAGATGTCCGTCGTGACCATGCGGATCGACGGCGGCGCCGCCGTCCGTGTGCGCGCCACGTCGGTCGAATAGCCTTCGGCGGACAATGGCGGGGACCATTCTCCTCGTCGAGGACGAGCCCTCGGTTGGAGAACTCGTCCGCGGCTACCTCTCACGCGATGGCTACCGCGTCATCTGGGTGCGGTCCGGCGAAGATGCGCTCGTCGAGCTCGACCGCCACCAGATCCGCATGGTGCTGCTCGACATCGGTCTGCCCGGCAAGGACGGCTTCGAGATCTGCCGCGACATCCGCGCTCGCTCGCAGGTGCCGATCCTCATGCTCACTGCGCGCGACGAGGAGCCCGATCGCATCATCGGCCTCGAGGTCGGCGCCGACGACTACCTGCCTAAGCCGTTCAACCCGCGCGAGCTGCTGGCGCGCATCCACGCCGTGCTGCGCCGCCGGCCGCCGCTCGAGGCTCCCGGCGC
>PLDP01000232.1 GCA_003136795.1 Actinomycetota bacterium | reverse complement strand
TTGTTGACGAGCACGTCGACGCCGCCGAAGCGCTCCTGCGCGAGCGCCACGCCTCGCTGCGCCGTCTCGGCGCCGAGGAGGTCGAGCTGCGCCAGGCCGCCGGCACCGCGGGCGAGCAGCTCGCCGCAGTCGACGTCGAGCTCGCCCGCGCCGACGCGGAGCGCGACGAGGCGAAGCGCCGCCTCGACGCCGCCGGGGCCGAGCCCGCCGAAGGCGAGGACCGCGACGAGCTCGCGGAGACGCTCGCCCGCTACGAGAAGCGCCGCGAGCAGCTCGGGCAGGTCAACCCGCTCGCGAAAGAGGAATACGACGCCGAGAAGGAGCGCCTCGAGGAGCTCTCCGTGCAGCGCGCAGACCTCGAGAAGAGCCTCGACGAGCTCGAGAAGCTGCGCGACGAGCTGACGACGACGGTCGAGACGCGCTTCGCCGAGACGTTCACGGCGGTCGAGCAGCACTTCCACGAGGTTGCGGCGACGCTCTTCCCCGGCGGCGAAGGGCGCCTGCGCCTGACGGAGCCGGAAGACGAGGACGAAGAGCTCGGCATCGAGGTCGAGCTGCGCCCGGCCGGCAAGCGCGTGACGCGGTTGTCGCTCCTTTCCGGCGGGGAGAAGGCGCTCGGCGCGATCGCATTCCTGTTCTCGCTCTTTCTCGCGCGTCCGAGCCCGTTCTATCTCCTCGACGAGGTGGAGGCCGCGCTCGACGACACGAACATCGGCCGCTTCACGGAGCTTTTGCGTACCTATGCCGATCGCGCGCAGTTCATCGTGATCACGCACCAGAAGCGCACGATGGAGGCCGCCGACGTTCTCTACGGCGTGACGATGGGGACGGACGGCGTCTCGGAGATCGTGTCGCGGCGGTTGCCGCGCGACGAAGAGATCGCGGCGACCGCGTGAACGATCTCGCGTTCGTGGAGCGTGCGGTCGGCCTGCTCGATGCGCACGAGATCGAGGCGTGGATCTTCGGCGGCTGGGGCGAGGAGCTCCGCGGGCTGATCCGGCCGCGTGAGCACGTGGACCTCGACCTGCTCTATCCCGCGGAGGACTGGAGCGCGGTCGACGCGCTGCCGTTCGACTGGATCGAGAGCAAGCGCTTTCCGTGGAAGCGGGCGTTCGTGCTCGAGGCCACGATGGTCGAGTTGTTCCTCGTGCAGCGCGACGAACATGGCTGGTTCACGGAGTTGCAGCGACGGCGGCACCGCTGGCCCGAGAACGTGCTCGCGACGAACGGCGAGCTGCCGGTTGCGAGCACGGCCGCGCTCGCGAGCTTCCGGCACTCGTACCGCGTCGACGCCGTGGCCTGACACTCTTCTCCGGTCGTGGCGAGAAGCTGGGGACAGTTGCTGGGCGATTCCGATGCGCCCGTGGAGAGCGAGGCCGAGCAGGTCGGCTTCTTCGGCCGGCTGCGCGAGTCGCTCGGGAAGTCGCGCCGCGCGCTCACCGAGCAGCTCGCCGTGGCGGCGTTCGATCCGGGCGACGATGCGTCGTGGGAGCGTCTCGAAGAGGCGCTGATCTACGCGGACGTCGGTGTGCGCGCGACCGCGGAGCTGATCCGCAGACTCGAGGCACGCCAGGACCTGGCCGAGCTCGGCAAGGCGCTCGCCGAAGAGATCGCGGCGCTCTTCGGCGAGCCGCCGACGCTCGACCTCGCGCACGAGCCGGCGGTGCTGCTCGTCGTCGGCGTCAACGGCACCGGCAAGACGACGACGATCGGCAAGCTCGCGAACAAGTTGCGCGAGCACGGCCGCACGGTGACCCTCGGCGCGGCGGACACGTTTCGCGCCGCTGCAGAGGAGCAGCTCGAGATCTGGGCGCAGCGCTCCGGGGCGCGCTTCGTCGGCGGTGAGCGCGGCGGCGATCCCGCCGCGGTCGCCTACGACGCCGTAGGCGCAGACACAGACGTGGTGATCGTCGACACCGCCGGGCGGTTGCACACGCAGACGAACCTGATGGACGAGCTTGCGAAGGTGCGCCGCGTGATCGCGGCCCGGCTCGACGGCGCGCCGCACGAGGTGCTGCTCGTCGTCGACGCGACGACGGGTCAGAACGGCCTGCAGCAGGCGCGGCTCTTCAGCGAGGCGGTCGGGGTGACCGGGGTCGCGTTGACGAAGCTGGACGGTTCGGCGAAAGGCGGCATCGCCGTCGCGATTGCCTACGAGCTCGGGTTGCCGGTGAAGCTCGTCGGCGTCGGCGAAGGCCTCGACGACCTGCGGCCGTTCGACGCTGCGGACTTCGCGCGCGCGCTGGTGGCCGAATGACGATCGTCAGTTCGAGCTGGAGCGCGCCCAGAGATTGATGCTGCTGTCGGTCGCGTAGCCGTCGATCTCGGAGAGCTCGTCGTCGGAGAAGTCGAGCCGCTGGAGCGCGCCGAGCGAGTCTTCGAGCTGCGCGACCGACGACGCGCCGATCAGCGTCGAGGTCATGCGCGGGTCGCGCAGGGTCCAGGCGAGCGACATCTGCGCGAGCGACTGCCCGCGCCTGCCGGCGAGCTCGTTCAGCCCGCGGATCTTCGCGAGCGTCTCCTCCGTCAGCAGGTCGGGCGACAGCGAGCTGTTCTCCGCGGCGCGCGAGTTCGCGGGGATGCCGTCGAGGTACTTGTCGGTGAGCATTCCCTGCGCGAGTGGTGAGAAGCCGATGCAGCCGACGCCGAGGTCGTCGAGTGTGGAGAGCAGCTCCGGCTCGATCCAGCGGTTGAGCAGCGAGTACGACGGCTGGTGGATGAGGAGCGGCGTGCCGAGCGAGCGGAGGATCGCGGCCGCCTCGCACGTCTTCTGCGGCGAGTACGACGAGATGCCTGCATAGAGCGCCCTGCCCGACCGCACCGCGGTGTCGAGCGCGCCCATCGTCTCCTCGAGCGGGGTGTCGGGATCGAAACGGTGCGAATAGAAGATGTCGACGTAGTCGAGCTGCATCCGCGCGAGCGACTGGTCGAGCGATGCGAGCAGGTACTTGCGCGAGCCCCACTCGCCGTACGGGCCCGGCCACATGTCGTAGCCGGCCTTGGTCGAGATCACGAGCTCGTCGCGATAGGGGCGGAGGTCGTCGTGGAGCACGCGCCCGAACGTCTCCTCGGCCGAGCCGAACGGCGGGCCGTAGTTGTTCGCCAGGTCGAAGTGAGTGACGCCGAGGTCGAAGGCGCGCCGGAGGATTGCCGGGGCCGCCTCCAGCGGCCGGTCGCCGCCGAAGTTGTGCCAGAGCCCGAGCGAGATCATCGGCAGCTGCAGGCCGCTGTGGCCGGTGCGGCGGTAGCGCATGTGGTCGTAGCGGTCGGA
>PLDP01000081.1 GCA_003136795.1 Actinomycetota bacterium | reverse complement strand
GGGCTCGTGATCGTCGACGAGGAACAGCGGTTCGGGGTCGCGCAGAAAGAGCTGCTGCGGCAGCTGCGGCTCGAGGTCGACGTGCTCGCGATGAGCGCGACGCCAATTCCGCGCACCCTGCACATGTCGCTCGCGGGCCTGCGCGACATCTCCGTGATCGAGACGCCGCCCGAAGGCCGCCGCCCGATCCGCACGTTCGTGGGCGAGTACGACGAGGACCTGATCAAGCAGGCGCTCGATCGCGAGGTCCAGCGAAAGGGCCAGGCGTTCTACCTGCACAACCGCGTCGAGACGATCGAAGCGGCCGCCGAGAAGCTGAAGCAGCTCTGCCCCGACCTGCGCTTCCTCGTCGCGCACGGCCAGATGCGGGAGCACGAGCTCGAGGCGCAGATGATCTCGTTCCTCGCGGGCGATGCGGACGTGCTCGTCTCGACGACGATCATCGAGTCGGGCCTCGACATCCCGCAGGCGAACACGCTGATCGTCGAGCGCGCCGACATGCTCGGTCTCAGCCAGCTCTACCAAATCCGCGGGCGCGTCGGCCGCAGCGACGTGCTCGCGCACGCGTACCTCTTCTATCCGGACGCGCACGAGCTGACCCCGGAGGCCCGCTCGCGGCTGGCCACGCTCGCCGACCACACGGAGCTGGGCGCGGGCTTCGCGATCGCCATGCGCGACCTCGAGATCCGCGGCGCGGGCGACCTGCTCGGCGCCGAGCAGTCCGGTCACGTCGCTGCACTCGGCTTCGAGCTCTACGTCGAGATGCTGCACGAGGCGGTCGCCGAGCTGTCCGGGCAGCGCCGCGTCGCGACGAGGCCCGTCCGCGTCGATGCGCGGGTCGACGCCTACGTCCCGGCGGCGTACATCGCGGCCGAGGCGCTGAAGATCGACCTGCACCGCCGGATCGCGCTCACCGAGACCGAGGACGAGCTGCACGAGCTGCGCGTCGCCACCGAGGACCGCTACGGGCCGGTCCCGGAGCCGGTGGAGAACCTGTTCGCGATCCAGGCCGCCAAGCTGAAGCTCGCCCGGCTCGGTGCCGACTATCTCGTGTTCAGAGGTGGCCGCGCGTCGGTCGGCCCGGTCGTGCTCGGCTCCGGCGAACTGCGCGATCTGCGCGCCCAGATCGAGACCGCCGTCTACTCCACGGGCAACCGCGAGGTGACGTTAAGAGGCGATGAATTCAAGGGAGCGCTTGATTTGGTCGATGCTATGCTGGCGGCGCGCCAGGCGGCCTAAGCCGGCGCTTTCCTATGAACAAGGTCAAGTTCCCTCTTCTGCTCGCCCTCTTCGCGGCGCTTTTCGCCGGGTGTGGTGGCGGTGCGGCCAGCCTGAAATCGAGCGACGTCGCCACCGTCGGAAGCATCCACGTCTCGAAGACGGACTTCGCCGCGCTGATCGACCAGGCGAAGCGGAGCTACGCGACGCAGACCCCGCCGAAGGTGTTTCCGAAGCCCGGGACGGCCGACTACGAGACGATCAAGGGCCAGGCCGTGACGCTGCTCGTCCAGCAGGCCGAGCGCGAGGAGAAGGCGGGCTCGATGGGGATCAAGGTCACCCCCTCCGACGTGCAGAAGCGCCTCGACCAGATCAAGAAGCAGTACTTCGCCGGCAGCGAGACGCGCTACCAGGCGCAGCTGAAGAAGCAGGACCTCACGGACGCCCAGGTTCGCGAGGACATTCGCCAGCAACTGATCTCGGAGGACGTCTTCAACAAGGTGACGAACAAGGTCACCGTCTCCACCAGCGCGATCCACGCCTACTACGTCGCGCACCCGACGCTTTACTCGCAGCCCGAGTCGCGTGACGTGCGCCACATCCTCGTCAAGTCGAAGTCGCTCGCCGAGTCGCTGTACGCGCAGCTGAAATCCGGCACCGACAAGACCTGGTGCACCCTGGCGAAGAAGTACTCGCAGGATCCCAGCTCCAAGAATGTCTGCGGCAAGCTGACCGTCTCGAAAGGCCAGACGGTGCCGGAGTTCGACAAGGTCGCCTTCACGAGCCCGGCGAAGACGGTGCATGCGCCGGTCCACAGCGCGCAGTACGGCTGGTTCGTGATCGAGCCGCTGTCGGCAATCAAGTCGAAGTCCTCGACGCCCGAGAAGCAGGTTTCGAACACGATCAAGCAGCAGCTGTTGCAGCAGGACAAGAACCAGGCGATGACCGACTGGGTCGCCTCGCTCTCGAAGAGCTTCTGCTCCGGTTCGAAGATCAAGTATCAGGTCGGGTACGTGCCGAGCCCGGATCCGTGCACGGCGACGACCACCGCCGCGACGACCTAAACTCGGGCCTCGTCTCGTGTCTCTCGCGGAAGCGCTTGTCGAGCTCCAGGAGCTGACGGAGCGCCTGCGTCGCGACTGTCCCTGGGACCGCGAGCAGACGACGCGGACGATCGTGCCGCACACCGTCGAAGAGGCGTACGAGGTCGCGGACGCCGCACTGGCCGGCGACGACCCGAAGCTCCTCGACGAGATCGGCGACCTGCTCTTCCAGTCGTACTTCCTCGCGCTGCTCCTCTCCGAGCGCGGCGAGGGCGACCTCGAAGCGGCGGCCCGCGGCATCCACGCGAAGCTCGTTGCCCGTCATCCGCACGTCTTCGGCGACGCCGAAGCGCGCACCGCGTCGCGCGTGCGCGAGCGGTGGGAGCAGATCAAGCGTGAGGACGAAGGACGCGAGGGGATCTTCCATGACGTTCCGGAAGGGCTCCCGGCGCTCCTCTACGCTCGCAAGGTGCAACTGCGCGCCAAGTCGGTCGGCTTCGAGTATCCGAACCTCGTGGGGGCGCTTGCCGACTTCGAGGACGAGCTTCGCGAGCTGCGTGCCGAGCTGCCGGCCGAGGACCCGCCCGAGGAAACGCAGCCCGGTGCGCGCGTCGCCGCGGAGCTTGGCGACGTGCTGTTCGCGGCGGTCAACGTCGCGCGGCGACTGAACGTCGACCCGGAGCTCGAGCTGCGCGCTGCGGCGAAGCGCTTTCGCGCACGCGTGGAAACTGCGGAGGCAATCGCCGCCGCCGCTGGCAAGGATTGGACGACGCTTCCGCTCGACGAGCAGGACGCCTACTACGACGAGGCAAAGGGGACGACGCAGTGACCAAGATCGCCGAAGTACAGGGCCGCCAGGTACTCGACTCGCGCGGGAACCCGACCGTCGAAGTGGATGTCCGGCTCGAGTCCGGTGGATTCGGCCGCGCGATCGTGCCCTCGGGCGCCTCGACCGGCGTGCACGAGGCCGTTGAGCTCCGTGACGGCGCCCCCGAATGGGGCGGCAAGGGCGTCCTGCACGCCGTNNGACGGCACGCCGAACAAGGGCCGCCTCGGGGCCAACGCGATCCTCGGCGTCTCGCTCGCGGCCGCCAAAGCGGCGGCCGGCGACACGCCGCTCTGGCGCTACCTGGGCGGGGCGGATGCCTCGACGCTTCCCGTGCCCCTGATGAACGTGATCAACGGCGGCGTGCACGCGGCGAACTCGATCGACCTGCAGGAGTTCATGGTCGTACCCGTCGGCGCAAAGACATTCGCGGAGGCCCTTCGGATCGGCGCGGAGGTCTACCACGCGCTGAAGAAGGTCCTGGCCGACCGCGGGCTCACGACCAGCGTGGGCGACGAAGGCGGGTTTGCGCCCAATCTCGAATCGAGCGAAGCGGCGATCGAGGCGATCCTCGAGGCCTCGGAGAAGGCCGGTCATCGCGAGCGCATCGCGATTGCGCTCGACCCGGCCTCGAGCGAGATCTTCTCGGACGGCGTCTACCGCTTCGAGGGCCGCGAGAAGACGAGCGCCGAGCTGCCGGCCTTCTGGGCGGAGCTCATCGAGCGCTACCCGATCATCTCCCTCGAGGACGGCGCTGCGGAGGACGACTGGGAGTCCTGGGAGGCGCAAACACGCCTGCTCGGAGATCGCGTGCAGCTGATCGGCGACGACAACTTCGTCACCAACCCGGTTCGTCTCCAGGAGGGGATCGATCGCGGCGTTGCCAACTCGATCCTCGTGAAGGTCAACCAGATCGGCACGCTCACCGAGACGATCGAGGCCGTGCGGCTCGCGCAATCGAACGGGTACACGGCGGTCATCTCCCACCGCTCGGGCGAGACCGAGGACTCGACGATCGCGGACCTCGCGGTCGCGCTCGGCACCGGTCAGATCAAGACCGGGGCACCGGCTCGCTCCGACCGCGTCGCGAAGTACAACCAGCTGCTGCGCATCGAGGAGCAGCTGGGAGCGAAGGCGCAGTACCCGGGCTGGGACGCATTCCCTCGCGCGAAGCGCTGACCGCTACGCCGTTTCATTGACGCTACGCTGAGGCCGGATGGCAGCGGACCGCAGGAGAACCAAGATCGTCGCGACGATCGGGCCGGTTTCGTCGAGCCACGACGTTCTCCGCGAGCTGGTCGACGCCGGCGTCGACGCGATCCGCCTCAATCTCTCGCACGGCACGCACAAAGACCACGCGGCAAGCGCCGGCGTCGTCCGCGAGGTGCAGGAGGAGTCCGGCAAGCCGCTCGCGCTGATCGCCGACCTGCAGGGCCCGAAGCTCCGCATCGGCGACCTCGACGAGCCGCGCATCCTCCTCAAGGACGAAGAGGTCACGGTGGTCGGCGAGCAACACGCGCTGAACGGCGAGCTGCCGATCGCGCCTGCCGTGATCGGCGAGGTGCTGCGGCCCGGCCACGACATCCTGATCGACGACGGCCTCGTGCGGCTTTCCGTCCAGGAGGTCGACCAGGGCCGCGCCCGTTGCGTCGTGGTCGTCGGCGGCGAGGTCAAGTCGCACAAGGGCGTCAACCTGCCTGGCGTGCCGGTTCCCATCCCGTCGCTCACGAAGAAGGACCTGGACGATTTGGAGTTCGCGCTTGGGCTCGGCGTCGATTTCGTCGCGCTGTCGTTCGTGCGCGCAGCCGCCGACGTGCGCGACCTGCAGGCGATCATCCGCCAGCACGGCTCGCCGGCACGCGTGATCGCGAAGATCGAGAAGGCGGAGGCGGTCGAGGCGCTCGAGGAGGTGCTGCAGGANNCAGATGCTCGAGTCGATGATCGAGCACGCCGAACCGACCCGCGCCGAGGCGAGTGACGTCGCGAACGCGGTCCTCGACGGCACGTCGGCCGTGATGCTCTCCGCCGAGACGGCCACCGGGAACTATCCGGTGCAGGCGGTGCAGATGATGGACCGGATCGCACGCGCCGTGGAGCCGTCGATGGGCTATCGCCACCAGATGCCCGAGGCCGGCGAGGAGCCGACCGTCGGCCGCGCGATGTCGAATGCCGCCTGCGATCTCGCCGAAGCCCTCGGTGCCCGCGCGATCCTCGTGCCGACGTTCACCGGCCGCACCGCCTCGGCGGTCGCCCGCCTGCGCCCGCGGCGGCCGATCGTGGCTCTGACCCACGTCGACTGGGCGATCCGGCAGCTCGCGCTCGAGTGGGGCGTGACGCCGCTGCTGATTCC
>PLDP01000211.1 GCA_003136795.1 Actinomycetota bacterium | reverse complement strand
AAGAACGAGCCTATGCGGTCGTGGTCGACCGGCGAGAGCGCGAGCTCGCGCGCCTCGATGATCGGATCGAGCTGCTCGGCGCGGTTCGGCCCGCACACCGCCCCGTCGACGCCGGCGAGCACCCACGCGAACGCGAGCGCCGCCATCGAGACTCCGCGCGACTCGGCCTCCTCGCGCAGACGGTCGAGCGCGTCGAAGACGCCGTCGTCGACGAACTGCTCGTAGGGCTCGGGGCGCAGCGTCATCCGCGAGCCTGCCGGGAACGGCTCGCCGCGCGTGTACTTGCCGGTCAGCCAGCCTCCGGAGAGCGGCCCGAACGGGACGTAGGCGATCGAGTTCGCCTCACAGAGCGGCAACACCCCGGCCTCGTCGCCGCGGTCGAGCAGCGAGTACGGGTTCTGGACGAGCGCGGGCCGGCCGTGCCGGAGCGCCTCGGCGATCCCCGCGTGGTCGTAGTTTGAGAGCCCCCAGGCGCCGATCAGCCCCTCCTCGACGAGCCGCTCGAAGCACGCGATCGTCTCGTGGAGCGGCGTCCCTGGGTCGGGCTCGTGCGCGAGGTAGAGATCGATGCGGTCGACTCCGAGCCGCGCGAGGCTGCCTTCGACCTGCCGCCGGATGCGGCTCGGCGCGAGGCCGACGTCGTCGGGGTTGCCGACCGTCGAGTGGAAGACCTTCGTCGTCACCATGAGCCCTTCCGGCTTGCGCGCCGCGCGCCAGCGGCCGATGAACGACTCGCTGCGGCCGCCGCCGTAGGCGTCCGCCGTGTCGAACCAATGGATGCCGTTCTCCCAGGCGCGGTCCATGATCGCGACCGCGTCGTCCTCCGGCGTGCCCTGACCGAAGAACGCCGGGGACGAGCCGACGCCGCCGAAGTTGCCGCAACCGAGCGCTATGCCTCTGAAGCTCACTCGGGCAGGTTCAGCTTCGTCAGGTCGTTCCGCACGTCCCAGAGCTCGGGATAGAACGAGTGATGGATGAGGCGGCCCATCACCTCGACCGGCGTGCCCTGCGTACCGATCACGTCGCCGCCGATCACACGCTGCACGACTTTGAAGTGCCGCACGCGCCACACGATGATGCGCTCGTCGAGCTCGATCAGCTGCTCGGCAAGCTGGTAGAGGTCTTCGTATTCGCGGCCGCGCGTGTAGACCTCGGCCAGCGTCAGACCCGCCCGCTCGTGCGCAGCGTGGAACGCGTCGCCGAGCGGCTTGGCGACGCGCCTCAGCTCCTTGAACCCCGGCGAGTCGAAGCCGCTGCCGTGACCGAGCACCTTCCGTATCTCGGTGTACTCCCACGGCGAGATGTGCTCGAGCATGTCGAGCGCCGACGTGACGAGCTTGAAGCAGTCGTTCGCACGGCGCAGCAACCGGATCGCGGCGGCGAGCTCGTCGGCCGCGACGAGCCGCTCGGCCTCCTCGATCTCGTTCCACGCGAGCTTGAGCCAGATCTCGGAGGTCTGGTGCACGCTCTGGAAGAGCAGCTCGTCGCGATGGACCCACTCGCCGGCCGTCTTTTGCAGGCGCAGCAGCTCGTCGGTGCGCAGGTAGCGCTCGTAGTCCGAGCCACCCTCACCCTCGAGGACCGGTTTCGCCAGTTCGCTCATGGCCTTGCCTCCGTCCCGTCGAAGATCTTCATCGGCAGGTCGGCGAGCGGCACGCCGCCGTCCGCTGTGACGAGCCAGGTGTCCTGCATATAGAGGCAGGCCTGCCCGTCCTGCGAGATCGCGTGCGGATGCATCGAGAACACCATCCCCGACCGCAGCTCCGTCTCGTCGCCCTCGCCGATCTTCGGCCACTCAATCATCGTCATGCCGATCGAATGGCCGGTGACGTGCCCGAGCTTGAAGCCGCGGTCGACGAATCCCTTCGACACTGCGCGGTGCACGTCGTGCGCGGTCGCGCCGTCGCGGAGCGCGCCGCGGGCCGCGTCGTAGTACTCCTCGTAGCCCTCGAGCATCTGCTTGGTCTCCGCACTCGGCTCGCCGGGGCAGATCGCACGCGAGACCTCCACCCAGTGACCGCCCGCACCGGCGATCTCGAGCGAGGGCAGCACCATGTCGGTCGCCTTGATGCGATAGTCGCCGGCGATCTTGAACTCCGGCAGCGCACCGCCGTTTCGGCCGGTGAGCACCATGTCCATCGTCAGGCGGCCGCAGCCCTGCTCCACGAAGTACTCCTCGCAGTGCGCGAGGATCTCGCGCTCGGTCTTCCCGGGCGCGAAGTGCTCGAGGAAGATCCAGAAGCCCTCCGCGTTGATGCGGACGCTGTCGCGCACGGAGTCGAGCTCGAGCGCGCTCTTCACGGCCCGCGCGTGATCGAACTCGACGTCCCACGCCACGATCTCTGCGGCGCCGTCGAGCGCGCGGTAGTCACGCACGTTCATCACGTAGTCGAGGCCGTAGACGCCAACACGCTTGCCGCGCACGGTGTCCGCGAGCCACTCGCCGGGCTTGTCGACGAACACCTGCTCGTCGATCCAGGTGGTGCCGTGCTCGCCCACGTAGGTCGCCTCGCGCGGGAAGACGATCGCGGGATCGCCCTCGAGCGGCAGCAGCACGTAGGCGTAGCGGTGCACGATCACGAAGCCCGACATGTAGGTGACGGCGCCTTCGAAGCCCGTGTACTCGTTGCCCGAGACGATCACCGCGTCGAGGCCGTCGCGGGCCATCGCCTCGCGCACGAGTCCGTAGCGCCGCTCGATCTCTGCCTTCGGCATCACTGCTCCCACGACGCTTCAACCCCTTTCACAAGTGCCCAGATGGATTCATGTGTCGGCGTCGCAACGCCCAGCCGCCGCCCGAACTCGGCGATGCCGCCGTTCAGGTAGTCGACCTCGGTCTGCCGCCTCGCCTCGACGTCCTGGAGCATCGAGGCCTTGTGGCCGTACGCGACCTCCGGCCGCGCTGCGTAGTCGATCAGTTCCTCGGGATCCGCGTCGAGCTCGATTCCCTGCGCCGCGGCGACCGCCTTGCCCTCGTCGACGAGCCGCGACGCGAGCGCCCGCAGGTCGGGCCGCTCGCAGACGCGGCCGTGCGTCAGGCCGGTCAGACCGCCGAGCGGGTTCGTCGCCGCGTTGAAGATCACCTTGCGCCACTGCGGCCCGCGCGCGTCGGCCACCGCCTTGGTCGACATGCCGCCGCGCGTGCACGCGTCGGCGAGACGCTCGATCTCGTTCAGCGGTGCGGGCTTCGCCTCGAACGGGCCTAGCGTGGTGTCACCCTTCACGTCCCACTGGACGACGCCGGGTGCCGTGATCTTGCCCGCCGGAAACGTCGTGCCGCGAATCACGCGCTCGACGTGCCGCGCGAGCACCTCTTCGTTGCCGATGCCGTTCTGCACGGTTGCGACGCACCCGTCGGCAAACGCGTGCGCGGTCGCGGCGATCGCTCCGTCGGTGTGCATCGCCTTCGTCGCGACGATGCCGAAGTCGCACGGCGGCAGCTCCGACGCGTCGCTCGTCGCGTGCGGCCGGCCGAGCACCTCGCCCGCGCCCGTCAGCCTGAGCCCGTCGCGGTTGATCGCATCGACGTGCGGCTGTGCCAGGTCGTAGGCCCACACCTCGACGTCGTCGAGCGTCGCGAGGTTCGC
>PLDP01000164.1 GCA_003136795.1 Actinomycetota bacterium | reverse complement strand
AGGTCGCGGATGTGCCCGATCGACGACTCGACGAGGTAGTCGGGCCCGAGATAGCTTGCGATCGTCTTCGCCTTGGCAGGCGACTCGACGATCACGAGCTTCTTCCCCTTGGCTGCGGCCATTTCGCGCGCCACCATAGCGCCGTGGAGGAGATCAGCGATACTCGCCGCCCGTGACGCGTCCGCCCAGGCCCACCCCGCTCTACTCCTTCGTCGCCCTCGTTTCCTGGCCGGTGATCAAGTTCGCCTTCCGCTACCGGACCGACGGAAAGGAGCATTTGCCCGCTTCCGGCGGGTATGTGCTGGCCGCCGGCCACGTCTCCAACCTCGATCCCTGGGCGATCGGACTGGCGATCTGGCCACGGCGGTTCCTGCGCTTCATGGCGAAGGGGGAGCTCTTCTGGTTCCCGATGGCGCAGATCGTGGCCGGCGCCGGCGCGTTCAAGGTGAACCGCGGCCAGGCCGACCGCGAGGCGATCGAGACCGCCGTCCGGCTGGCCCGCGACGGCAACGTGATCGCGATGTTCCCCGAGGGGACACGCCGGAAGAAGGGCTTGCGCAAGCGCTACGAGGCCGGGGCGCACACGGGTGCGGCGCGGATCGCACTCGAGGCCGGCGTCCCGCTCGTCCCCGCCGGGATCAAGGGCACGGATGGCCTGCGCCGGCTCGACCAGTGGCGGGTGCGCTACGGAGCGCCCGTCGACATCGACGACCTGCGCGGCCAGGACGTCGCCGAGGTGGCGCGCGAGGCGACCGACCGCCTGATGGCGGCGATCAACACGCTGGAGCAATCGCTCTGAGCGGTCTGCTGCTCGCGATCGACGGCGATTCGCTCGCCCATCGCGCCTACCACGCCCTTCCGAAGTCGATTCGCTTGAACGCGCTTGTCGGTTTCGCCGGCTTCCTGCAGCGCCTCTGGGAGAGCGAGCAGCCGGAGTCGGTGCTCGTCGGCTGGGACTCGCTGGACACGCCGACCTACCGGCACGAGGCGCTCCCCGCCTACCAGTCGGGCCGCGTCTTCGAGGATTCGATCGTCGAGCAGCTCGAGCTCCTGCCGGCACTCGTCGAGTCGTTCGGGTTCCAGGCCGCCAAGGCTCCCGGCTTCGAGGCGGACGACTTCCTCGCGGCGGCGGCGCATGCCTGGCCAGGGCCGGTGCTCGTCGCGACCTCCGACCGCGACGCGTTCCAGCTCGTCTCCGACCGCGTGACGATCCTGCAGCCGGTCAAGGGCGTCTCCGAGCTCGCGCGGATCGGGCCGGCCGAGGTGCGCGAGCGCTACGGCGTCGAGCCGGCGCAGGTTCCGGACTTCATCGCGCTCCGCGGCGACCCGTCCGACAAGATTCCCGGCGCGCCCGGGGTCGGCCCGAAGAAAGCTGCCGACGTCTTGAAGCAGCACGGCTCGCTCGCGCAGGCGCTCGNNAGCTCGCGCCGACACCGCCCGACTGGGCGCGTGCCGCCGCGCACGTGCGCGAGCTCGGGCTCGAGGGCCTCGCGACGCGCCTAGAATCAACGTGATGAACGACTGGCTGAAGCGCGTCGCCGCTGCAGTGGTGATCGCAGCGCACGAGAGCGGCGACCGCCCGATCGACGAGATCCTCGAGGCGGTTCGCGGATCGAGCTCGTAAGCAACAGCGCGTTCGCGTACCTGCACCCGACGGGATCGCACCCCGAATCGCAACAGCGGCTCGCGGTGCTGCACGAGCGGTTCCCGTTCGCCGAGTGCGCGCCGGCAACCGACGACGACGTCCTGCGCTGCCATGCGCCCGAGTTGATCGAACGCGTGCGCGACACGCGTGGGTGGATCGACGCCGACACGATCTGCACCGAGTCGACGTACGAGGCTGCGCTGCTGGCGGCAGGCGCAGCGATCGAGGCGGTGCGCCGCGGTGGGTTCGCCCTCGTTCGTCCACCGGGGCACCACGCCGAGCGCGAACGCCCGATGGGCTTCTGCCTGTTCGACAACGTCGCGATCGCCGCACGCTGGGCACAGGCTGAGCTCGGTCTGCAGCGCGTCGCGATCGTCGACTGGGACGTCCATCACGGCAACGGCACGCAGGACGTCGTCTCGGGCGACGATTCGATCCTGTTCGTGTCACTGCACCAGTGGCCGCTCTATCCCGGCACGGGCGGCCCCAGCGAACAGTCAGGGAACCTCGTCAACATCCCTTTGCCTGCNNCACTCGCCGACCTGGAGCTGACCGCAGACGGCTTCCGCGAGCTCGCGCGCCGTGCGGCGCAACTCGCCCCGCGCGTCGCCGCCGTGCTCGAGGGTGGCTACAACCTGCACACGCTGCCCGACCTGGTCGAAGCGGCGCTCGAAGGCTTCTCTTCCTAGAAACGCAACGGCCGGCTACAGAAGCCGGCCGGTGCCGCAGAAAGGAAGGAGTGCCATTCGGTAATGATCGCCGATGTCAGTATCGGCCTGGGGTGCTCCCGCTCGACCCGCACGATGGGGTAACGACATCCCTCAGCGTGGGTGATTCAGCCGCTCGAGCGCTTCGCGCCGCGAGGAAACGCCAAGCTTTGCGAGCAGGCTCTTCACGTGGGAGCGCACGGTGTGCTCGGAGATGAAGAGGCGCGCCGCGATCTCGTCCGTGCCGAGATGCTGGTCGAGCAGCAGCAGCACCTCGAGCTCGCGCGCCGAGAGCACCGCGGCGATCGCGTCGGGCACGGAGGTGCGGCCGCCGCCCTCGCGAACCTGATCGAGGAGCCGCCGCGCGACCGCGCCCGACAGCGCGGCCTCCCCCTGGGCGATGCCGCGCATGAACGCGACGATCCGCTCGGGCGGCTCGCTCTTCAGCAGGTAGCCCGCCGCGCCGGCGCGAATCGCGCCCAGCAGGTTGTCCTCGTCCTCGGACGCCGTCAGCACCACGATCTCGCTCGCCGGCGACACGTCGCGGATCAACGGCAGCGCGGTGAGGCCGTCCATCTCCGGCATC
>PLDP01000029.1 GCA_003136795.1 Actinomycetota bacterium | reverse complement strand
GCCGGCAGGGCGGGGCTCGCCGCCCCGCCACGCCCCGCGACTTCCTCGGCTGCGACTAGACGGCCGGGGGTTTGGCGTCCGTCGCAGGCTTCGACAGCTTCAGCGGGCCATCGCCGCGGAGTGCTCCTGATGCTGCAAGCACCCCGAAGCCGATTCCGGCGAGCAGGAGCGCGAACCCGACCACGATCGCGAACAAGCCGAGCTGGGCTGCCATATAGGAGCTGTTGAGTGCGGTCGTGAGTGCCGTCTCGGTCACCCAGACATTGCGGGCTCCGTTCGAGACCGGCTGCTGGGTCTTCGGGTCGAGCACGGCGTACGCGGCGTTCGAGGTTGCGCCGTCGGGGGTCAGATCCGCTTTCGGCGTGCCCGGCTTCGCCTCGTACTGGCCCATCTGCGCATAGACGAACCCGCCGGTCGCCTCCAGGGCGTGGATCTGCATGTACTCCGCGAAACAGCGCGCCCTCGCTCCCGTGTTCACCGGATCGTTCGCGACGCTGCAGCTCGGAATGGCGAGCGTGCTCACGTCGAGCTTCGCCTTCTTCGCTTCGGTGGTGATCCCGGCTGGGGTCATGTCCGACGTTCCGGTGATCTGCTCGGTCTTCAGTGACGAGGCGACGGTGTGGCGACCGCTCACGCCCATCACGATCGTCACGACTCCGAACGCGATCAACACCACTGCGGCTACGAACCCACCGATCTCCAGCAACTTGCGCATCTCTTCCGCCTTATCTCTGCCGTGGTCCGCTTGTCGATCTGCGCGTTCTCTCGCCCCTGCAATCGAATCTCAAACGCCGAGTGAACCGAGAGGGGCGACGGGAGCCGGGTCCCGCTACACTTCCGCGGCCCCAGGGCGGTGCGTCAGCGTGCCCGGGGTCGTCCCATTTCACTCTTAGAGAAGAGACATGGCCAAGACCGGAGTCAGAGTTGCGATCACCCTCGCCTGCACCGAGTGCAAGCGGCGGAACTACCAGACCATGAAGTCCAAGCGGAACACGCCGGACCGTGTCGAGTTCCGGAAGTACTGCCGTTGGTGCGGCGCGCACACCCCGCACAGGGAGACCCGCTAGGGCTCGTTATGGCGACGGCACGCCAGCAGCCACCTCCTCCCGGCCCCGCGGACGAGCGCCGCAGGTCGAACTTCGTCGCCGAGTCGTGGGCGGAGCTCAAGAAGGTGGAGTGGCCCGGGCAGAACCAGGTGATCCAGGGCACGATCGTCGTGCTCGTCGCCTGCCTCGTCGTCGGCACCTACCTCTACCTCAACGACCAGGTCTGGAAGCAAGTCGTCTCCAAGGTCTTCCTCGGTCAGTAAGGAATCCAATGTTTCGCTGGTACGTCGTCAACACCTATTCCGGCCATGAGAACAAGGTCAAGGCCAATCTCGAGCATCGCATCGAGTCGATGGGGCAGCGCGTGCGCTTCCGCCGCGTCGTCGTCCCGACCGAGCAGGTGATCGACACCAAGGACGGCCAGAAGGTGCAGGTCGAGAAGCGCGTGCTGCCGGGCTACGTGCTCGTGAACATGGATCTGAACGACGACGCCTGGATGGTCGTGAAGAACACGCCGGGCGTGACCGGCTTCGTCGGCGCCGGCTCCAAGCCCGTGCCGCTCTCGCAGCCCGAGGTCGACCGCATCCTGAAGACCGGTGCGAGCGCCGGCGGCGACCGTGCGCGCACCACGATCGAGTACTCGCTCGGCGAGTCGGTCAAGGTGACATCGGGCCCGCTCTCGGACTTCGACGGCGAGATCGTCGACGTCAACCCCGATCAGCAGAAGCTCAAGGTGCTCGTGGACATCTTCGAGCGCCAGGTTCCGGTCGAGCTCGGCTTCGACCAGGTAAAGAAGCTCGACTAGGAAGGACGCATGGCGAAGAAAGTTCTCACACTGATCAAGCTGCAGATCCCGGGCGGGCAGGCGAACCCTGCGCCGCCGGTCGGTCCTGCGCTCGGCCAGCACGGCGTCAACATCATGGAGTTCTNNCAAGGCGTTCAACGCGCAGACGGCGCAGGAGAACGGCCGCATCATCCCGGTCGAGATCACGGTCTACGAGGACCGAAGCTTCGACTTCATCACGAAGACGCCGCCGGCGGCCGTCCTGATCAAGGAGGCGTTGCGGCTCGAGAAGGGCTCGGCCGAGCCGAACCGGACGAAGGTCGGCCGGCTCACCCGGGCCCAGCTCCGCTCGATCGCCGAGACGAAGATGCAGGATCTGAACGCGCGCGACGTCGAGCAGGCGATGCTCGTGATCGCCGGAACCGCGCGAAGCATGGGCGTGGAGGTGGATGGGTAATGGCTCAGCACGGGAAGCGGTATCGCGAGTCGCGCGGCGCCATCGATCGTGAGCAGATGTACACGCCGGTCGAGGCCGTCCGTCTGCTCAAGGAGCAGCCGGCAGCGAAGTTCGACGAGACGATCGAGGTGCATATGAACCTCGGTCTCAACGTTCGCCATGCGGAAGAGCAGCTGCGCGGCACGATGATGCTGCCCCACGGCACCGGCCGCGAGCAGCGCGTCGCCGTCTTTGCCGAGGGCGACAAGGCCCGCGAGGCCGAGGAGGCCGGCGCGGACATCGTCGGCTCGGCCGACCTCGCGAAGAGGATCGAGGAGGGCTTCACGGATTTCGACGTCGCCATCGCGACGCCGGACCAGATGGGCAACGTCGGCCGCCTCGGCCGCGTGCTCGGTCCGCGCGGCCTGATGCCGAACCCGAAGACGGGCACCGTCACGTTCGANNGACCGCGGCGCCAACGTGCACATTCCGATCGGCAAGCGTTCCTTCGACGAGCGGGCGCTCGTCGAGAACTACGCGGCCCTGATCGAGGAGATCGTGCGCGCGAAGCCGGCGGTCGCGAAGGGCCGGTACATCAAGAAGATCACGCTCACCTCCACGATGGGCCCGGGGATCCACGTCGACCCGACGCGGACCCGCGCGATCGTGGAGGAACTCGGGGATGCGAGTTCCGCAGACAACGCCGGGGAGCTTGATGGTGGCTCGACGCAGGAGGCCGTGCAAGCTACGGCCTAGGTAACAAGCCCGTCGCCAAAGACAGCTGGCAGCTCGAACCAGAGCAGAAGCCCAGTCGAGGCGGCCTCCTGGGAGATCTAGCACTACCTCCTTGCGAGCCCGCCACCGTGCGGGCTCGTCGCATGAAAGAGGAGGTGAAATGCAGAAAGAGGACAAAGAACGCGTCGTCGCCGAGTTGACGGAGAAGCTCCGCAACGCGGAGACGCTCTTCGTCGCCGACTACCGCGGCCTGACGATGCCCCAGATCGACGCCCTGCGTGGGCGGTTGCTCGAGAACGGGGCGAAGCTCTCGGTCGTCAAGAACACCCTCACCCGCCGCGCGGCGCAGGCCGCCGGTGCGGATGCGCTGCTGGCGCTCCTCGAGGGCCCGTCGGCGATCGCGTTCATCGAGGCCGACGGTGACATGGTCGCCGTAGCCAAGGCGCTCGCCGATTCAGCACGCGAGACGAAGGTCCTCGAGATCCGCGGCGGTGTCATGTTGGGCCGCGAGATCTCTGCATCGAGCGTCGAGGAGCTCGCGAAGCTCCCGCCGTTCGATGTGCTGCGCGGCCAGGTGCTCGGCGCGATCATTGCGCCGCTCTCCGCAATCGCTGCGCTCGTGAACGCGCCGTTGCAGAACCTCTACGGGCTGATCGATGCTCGTATCGAGCAATTGCAGCAGCAGGGCGGGGCACCCGCCGCAGAACCGGTGTCTGACACCTCGGTGTCAGACACCTCTGAACAGACCGAAACTCAGGAGGTTGACGACGATGGCAGCAGTTGACACGGTGTTTGAGCAGCTCGGGAGCATGACCGTGCTCGAGCTGGTCGAGCTCAAGAACAAGATCGAGGAGGAGTGGGGCATCACCGCCGCCGCTCCTGTCGCAGCCGCGGCCGCCGGTGGCGGTGGCGGCGAGGCTGTGGCCGAGGAGCAGACCGCGTTCGACGTGGTCCTCACCGGCGCCGGCCAGCAGAAGATCCAGGTGATCAAGGTCGTCCGCGCGGTCACGGGCCTCGGCCTCAAGGAGGCCAAGGACCTCGTCGACTCGGCTCCCCAGCCGGTCAAGGAGGGCGTGAACCAGGAAGAGGCCGACCAGGTCAAGGCCCAGCTCGAGGAGGCAGGCGCCTCCGTCGAGATCAAATAGCGTCGGAGCGGTGTCTGACACCGGCTTTTGCCGGTGTCAGACACCCTTTCTGCTACTTTTCCGGGGTTGGCCCAGCGGGTCCCTCGCCGCACGCTTGCGGCTGGAGAGACGCCTCCGCTATCGTGGGGGGTTGCGCCGACGTCCGGACACGTCCATTTTCGCACGCCTTTTTCACCTTCTTTATCTCTCTTCGCCCCTCACCTCATAGCCAGTAAGGGAGGCTGTTCTACTTGGCCAAGACGGTCACAGCGCCTCGCGCGCGCCATTCCTTTTCCCGCCTCAAGCACGTCCTTGACCTCCCCAACCTGATCGACATCCAGCGCGAGTCCTTCGACTGGTTCCTCAGAGAAGGCCTCCGGGAGACGATCGACGACATCTCACCCATCCAGGACTACACCGGCACGCTCGCGGTGGAGTTCGGCGAATACCGCTTCGGGGAGCCGCAGTTCTCCATCCAGGAGTGCCGCGAGAAAGACCTCACCTACCAGGCGCCGCTCTCGATGACGGTCCGCTTCGTGAACACGGAGACGGGCGAGATCCGCGAGCAGACGGTGTTCATGGGCGACTTCCCGATGATGACCGAGTGGGGGACGTTCATCATCAACGGCACCGAGCGCGTGATCGTCACGCAGCTCGTCCGGTCGCCGGGCGCCTATCTGATGGAGCCGAAGGACGCGACGAAGCAGGTCTTCACCGCGAACCTGATGCCGAGCCGCGGCTCGTGGCTCGAGCTCGAGATCGACAAGAAGGGCGTCGTCTACGCGCGCATCGACCGGAAGCGCAAGCTGCCGATCACCACGCTCCTGCGCGCGCTGCCGGCCGAGGACCCGACGACCGGGTTCAAGCTCGACACGTCGACGAACGAGGCGATCCTCAAGCTCTTCGGAGGCTCGCACTTCATCGAGAAGACGCTCGACAAGGACGCGACGACGCGCGAGGAAGAGGCGCTGATCGAGGTCTTCAAGAAGCAGCGCCCGGGCGAGCCGCCGACGCTCGACAACGCCCGCAACTTGCTCAAGTCGCTCTTCTTCGATTCCAAGCGCTACGACCTGACCAAGGTCGGCCGCTACAAGCTGAACCAGCGGCTCGGCGTCGACGTGCCGGACGACACGCGGGTCCTGACGACTCAGGACATCCTCGCGCTCGTCCAGAAGCTCGTCGCGATGCCGCACGCGATCGGCCTCAACGACGAGTCGAAGGACTACGCGGCCGACGGGATCAGCATGAACCGCGATCCCATCCGCCAGGAGCTCGACGAGTACGAGCACTTCGGCAACCGCCGNNCGACACGATCACGCCGCAGACGATCATCAACATCCGGCCCGTCGTCGCCGCGCTGAAGGAGTTCTTCGGCTCGTCGCAGCTGTCGCAGTTCATGCAGCAGACGAACAGTCTCGACGGCCTCACCCACCGGCGGCGTCTTTCCGCCCTGGGCGCCGGTGGCCTGACGAGGGAGCGCGCGCCGATCGAGGTGCGCGACGTGCACCCGACCCACTACGGCCGCATGTGCCCGATCGAGACCCCGGAAGGCCCGAACATCGGCCTGATCGGCTCGCTCGCTTCGATGGCGACCGTCAGCCAGTTCGGCTTCATTCAGACGCCGTATCGCAAGGTGATCCACGGCAAGGTGACGGACGAGATCTTCTATCTCGACGCAGCCGAGGAGGCGCAGTACACGATCGCGCAGGCCTCGGAGCGGGTCGACAAGAGCGGCAAGTTCGAGCACGAGCAGGTGCTCTGCCGCTCGTCCGAGGGTGAGGCCGTGATGGCCTCGGCCAAGGAGATCGACTTCATGGACGTCGCACCGGCACAGATCGTCTCGGTCGCCACGGCGATGATCCCGTTCCTCGAGCACNNAACCGCGCGCTCATGGGCGCGAACATGCAGCGGCAGGCAGTGCCGCTGATGATCCCGCAGGCGCCGCTCGTCGGCACCGGCGTGGAGTATCGCGCGGCCGTCGACTCCGGTGACGTCGTCGTCGCAAAGAACGCGGGCACCGTCATCGATCTCGATGCGAACCGCATCGTGGTCGAAGGCCGCGGCACGCGCGACGAGTACGAGCTGACGAAGTTCATGCGCTCGAACCAGGGGACGCTGATCCACCACCGGCCGATCGTGCGCCAGGGCGACAAGGTCGTCGCGGGCGCGGTGCTGGCGGACGGCTCCTCCACCGATCACGGCGAGCTCGCACTCGGTGCGAACCTGCTCGTCGCGTTCATGCCGTTCGAGGGCTACAACTTCGAGGACGCGATCGTGCTCTCCGAGCGGCTCGTCAAGGACGAGGTGCTCACCTCGATCCACATCCACGAGTACGAGATCGACGCCCGCTCGACGAAGCTGGGCGACGAGGAGATCACGCGCGACATCCCGAACCGCTCGGAGGAGTCCCTCCGCAACCTCGACGACCGCGGCATCGTCCGCGTCGGCGCCGAGGTCGGCTCGGGCGACCTGCTCGTCGGCAAGGTCACGCCGAAGGGCGAGACCGAGCTGACCGCGGAGGAGAAGCTGATCCGCGCCATCTTCAAGGAGAAGGCACGCGAAGTCCGCGACACCTCGCTGAAGGTCCCGCACGGCGAGGGCGGCGTCGTCATCGACGTCAAGACGTTCTCGCGCGACTCGGGCGACGACCTCAGCCCCGGCGTGAACGAGCTCGTCCGCGTCTATGTGGCGAAGAAGCGCAAGATCTCAGAGGGCGACAAGCTCGCCGGGCGCCACGGCAACAAGGGCGT
>PLDP01000072.1 GCA_003136795.1 Actinomycetota bacterium | reverse complement strand
AGCCAGGGCATCGAGACCGGCGACACCGCGGGCAAGGCACGCGAGCTCGCCGACGTCGCGAGACGGTTCGAATCAAACGGGGGCGACCTGACGAAGCTGCGCGCGCTGCTCTCCGAGTTGCGCCGGCACGCGGACGACGTCCGCGTTGCCAGTCTCTCCTAGACGATCCCGGAGCGGACCGCGTAGACCGCGGCCTGGATCCGGTTGTTGATCTGCAGCTTCATCAGGATGTTCGAGATGTGGTTCTTCACGGTCTTCGGGCTGATGTGCAGCTCGAGTGCGATCATCCCGTTGTCCTTGCCGTTCGCGATCAGCTTCAGCACCTCGATCTCGCGATCGGACAGCTCCGACTGGATCAACTCGGCTTCGTACGCCGACACGCTCGATGCGCGGACCCGCTGCAGCACCTTCGACGCGATCGAAGGCGAAACGAGCGACTCGCCGACGGCGGCGGCCTGGATGCCGCTGATCAGCTCCGTGATCGACGAGTCCTTGAGGAGATAGCCGCACGCTCCCGCGAGGATCGCGTCCATCACGTCGCTGTCCTGATCGGAGATTGTCAGCACGAGCACGCGCGTCAGCGGGGCGATCATCGAGATCTGACGCGTCGCCTCGACGCCGCTGATCCCGGGCATGTTGAGATCCATCACGACGACGTCCGGTGCAACCTCGCGCACGGCGCGAAGAGCGTCGGTGCCGTTGTCGCACTCACCGACCACCTGCACGCCTTGTTCCTCCAGCAGGTTGCGCAACCCCGTGCGAAAGAGATCGTGGTCGTCCACGAGGAGGACTCGCGTCTGGAGTGCTGGAGGGGTGTTCGCTTCGTCGCTCAACTCGGCCTACCTGGGCGTGGGGACCGAACGTCAGTGTAGCCGCGGGCCGCTAATGCAAAACGATCGTTACCGTGCGGCGGCCCCAGGCATCCGCCTGCGCCACCGACGGGAACCACAGGTCGATCGTCGCGCCGACGATGGCGCCGCCCGTGTCGGCTGCGACGGCCTCGCCGTACCCGGGAATCGTCATGTGGGTGCCGAGCGGGATCAGCGACGGATCGACGGCGACGACACCCCAGCCGACGGGGAGGCCGCTCGCGGTGTTGCCGTGCAAGGCGTAGCCGGTTGCCGACACGGTGATCTCACGTCCGCCGACGGCCGGAACGGGCGACGAGGAGAACGACACCGCCGAGATCGGGGAGATGCCCGATGCGGAATCTCCCACGCTGCGGGTGAGCTGCGCGCTGCGCAGCTGGGCCGCGCGGGCCGCCGCGACGAGATTCGAGATCTGGTGCTCCGTCATCCGGCGCTGCGCGGACAGAGACGAGATGTACGAGCTGCGCTGGGCCCTCGTCTGCGCGAGCGATGCTGCCGTCGCCTCGGCCGCGCGTGTCGCCGCCGTGAGGGCGGCTTCCTGATCGGCGAGGCCGCGCGACGCGTTTGCGATCGACTTGCGCGCGCTGGTGAGCTGACGCAGGACATCCTCGCCCTGGCCGGCGACGCGATTCAGGTTGTCGAGATTGGTCAGCGCGTCGTCCAGGCTTCTCGAACCGAGGACGATCTCGAGCGGTTCGACGTTTCCCTGCTCGTAGAGGACGCGCAAGCGCTCCGCCAGACGCTCCTGCGAGATGCGCGTGCTGCGCTTCGCAACTGCGAGTTGATGGCGCAGGCTCGAACGCTGCAGGCGAAGCGACTGCGCCTGCACGCGGAGCGACGCGAGCTGCGACTGCGCGGCGGACTGCTGCTGATCGAGCGAATAGAGGCTGAGCACTGCCGCACGCGACTTCGCGACGATCGCGGCATCTTGTGCACGCAGCGACGTAGTGCTCTGCGACGGATCAGCGCCACCCACCGACGGTGCGATCAGCACCGTCAGGGCGACCACGACGAGCGGAAACATGCGCCGTCGCGGCGTGTGTGCCTGCCCTAGCACGGGGCAGGACCGTACCACAGTCGGGAGCCGGAACGTCCGCTCTTTGTGCAGAAAGGTACATGTTTCGCACCGATTTGCGGTAGGTCCCCGTTGACGCTTATCCGAACAGATTGCTAACCTCCCCCTTCGTGACGTACCGGCCCCACCCGGTGCGCCCGTCCCGTCCCCGGTCCGGGGGTTGTCATTCGTAGGCTGGGGCAGGCGCCGTACGTTCTTGCAGGGATCTGTGTCGTCCTTCTGGCAGCAGTCCCGGCATTTGCGGATCCTTCGATTTCGTCGAAGCGAGCACAGGCGCAACAAGTCATGGGGCAGTTGCAGCAGCTCTCCGATTCGCTCGAGCGCGCGCGCTCGCAATACGACGGAGCGACCGCGCAGCTTTCGCAGATTCAGCATGAGTTGCGCGTGAACCGCTACGAGCTGCATGTCGCCAGGCGCAACCTCAGCGAAAGCCAGCGGACGATCGCGAAGCGCCTCGTCTCGCTCTACACGACGGATCAGACCTCGACGCTCGAGGTGATTCTCGGCGCGCAGAACCTCGACGACATGATCAACCGTATGGACAGCGCGAAGAGCGTCACGGCGCTCGATACGAGCATCCTCTCGCAGGTCAAGACCTTCCGGACCGCAGTGAAACGTCACGGCACGCTGCTCGCCCACGCGCGTGCGACCCAGGCACGAGTCGTCGCCGAGCGCGCCGCAGCCAAGCGGACGATCGAGTCGAAGATCAACCAGCAGGATCGCCTGCTCTCGTCGATCAAGGGGCAGATCGCGCAGATCATCGCCGCGAACGCCGCCCAGCAGCGGCGGCTGGCGACCGAGGCGCAGGCTCGGCTCTTGAACGCACGCCTCACCGCACAGCAAGGGCTGCTGGACACGGTGGTCGGCGTCTCCGCGATCGCCCCGGCCGCCGACACGGTGATCGCGCCGCCGCCGACGCACACCGGCGTTGCGAGCATCGCGCTCTCGCAGCTCGGCACGCCCTACGTGTGGGG